>NZ_BAWW01000039.1 GCF_000875975.1 Parachlamydia acanthamoebae
TAACTAACTTTACAGGGCATGTTCAAGTTCTTTTAAACTCTAAAGGTGAACCTGTCGATATCTATCGCTACACGGCTTTCGGAGAAGAAACCATCTTTGATCCATCTGGGGATGCTAAAGATCCGACAACATCTTGGCGTTTTTGTTCCAAACGAACTGATCCAGAAACGGACCTGATTTATTTTGGCAGACGTTACTATGACCCTCAAATAGCTCGTTGGATCACTGCTGATCCCCTTGGTTATGAAGCCGGACCTAATCTATATGCATATGTAAATAACAGTCCTTTAACTAGTATTGATTTATTTGGTCTTTCAGAGTGGTCTGAATTTGAAAAAGAGCAGACATTACAAGAAATGCAAGATCGAGAAACTGGATATCAGGCGAGCAAAAATTTTATTAAGGGTGTTTATAACCGACTTACAAAGGACTATTCAAATGCTCCCCCAGAAATTCTGAATGGGGAATGTTACGATAATTATTCTGCTGGCAAATTAGGTGAATATACTGTCGATGGAATATTTTTAGCAGCGGATGCCGCATTGCTGTATAGCGGCGCTGGGTTAGCCTATAACCTAGGTTCTTTTGCATTAAAAAAAGGTACACAAAGAGTGATGCTGCAAGGAATGCAAAAAATTTTGAAAGCAGAAATACTAGAAACTGCGTCGCAGGGATTTAGAAAAGCAGCAACGGCGGAGGCAAATGTCTTACTTGCAAAAGCAGCAGCCATAACTTCACCTACAGCAACAAACACTATTACAGCTACTAAGCATTTATTCCAAAAAACAATTTTATCGAAAAAAAGTACGGTTAGAACATTAGATGCAATAAGTGAACTTGGTCTTAAGAATGGGATGAGATTACCAACAAATAAAGTCTTAGAAATGGCAGAAAAATTTTTGGGAATCGGTTATAAAGAAGCAATTGCAGGAAGTGGGAGATTTGTATCAGCAGATGGCAAAAGAGTTTTTAGAATGGGGTTAAATGACCTATTAGGAAAACACTCAGGAGGACCTCATGTTAATTTTGAACTTTTAGTTCCAAATCTTAAAACAGGAAAGGTCAAAGTTGGCAGAAAAGCTCACATTTATTTAACTGATTAAGAAGGATTAAAAATGGAAATAAAATTAGAAGTGCCAGATTATGGTGAAGATGGATTTATATATAAGTGGGAGCCTGATTCTGAAATTGAAGTTAAGTTCCAAGATAATGTAGTTATTGTAATAGCAAATTCATCAGGTTTAAAATCTTTGGCAAATCACCTTTTGAATTTAGCTCAAGAAAATGTCCCTCAATATTATTATTTTAATTTAGATGAATACAATTCTCTCGAAAAAGGCTCTATTGAATTAATCGTTCAAAAAAAATAAAAAGTAAGACTTTAACTACAGTGTGCCGTCAATTAAGTGATTGACTAGATCATGTAGATATCGAATAAACTAAACGATTTCAAGGAGTTGTTTATTGAGAGATGATCAATGGGAACGGATCAAAGATTTATTGCCTGGACGAGAGGGGATGTTGGGTGTATTGTTAAAGATAATCTTGAATCGGTGCTCTACCGGTATCTAGCAGGTATGTCCTTTAGAGACTAGCCAGAGAGATTTGAGATTGGAAAAATATCCACCGAAGATGGAGCAGGTGGGCTACGAGCGATATTTGGGAAAAAATGTTCAAATATTTAGCCACTGATGCCGATAATGAATACGTGATGATTGATTCTACAATTGTGTGAGCGCATCAATATAGTGTTGGTGCAATAGCGAAGAACCAAGCCATAGGAAAGAGCAAAGGAGGGCTAAGCGCCAAAATTCATGCTACAACAGATGCTTTAGGCAATCCGACCAGTTCTGCTTTAACTCCAGGGAAAGCTCATGATCTAGATGGAGCTGATCTACAACTATCTGAAATCCAGGCTAAAATTGTTATTGCTGATAAAGCATTTAGCGCCGAAGACAGGATAATTCTTCCATTGAAGAAGGCTGGCAAAGGCATCGTAATTCCATCAAAGAGTAATGCTAAAGAACTGAGAGATTATGACAAGCATCTCTATAATTCTAGGCATCTTATTGAGAATTTTTTTTGCCAAGTTAAAAAATACCGAGGGATTGCCACTCGTTATGATAAAACTGTTCGAAACTTTTTATCCGCCATTTATTTAGCAGCTTCTGTGATATGACTTAATTGACGACACGCCTAGCTTTCGAGAGCAATTGCAGTCAGGTAGCAATCTCCCAAGATTTGATGCTCGACTTAGCGGGTGAAATATATTAATCCATTTACATCAAATATGGGGGCAAGGGATATGGGAACCCATATCCCTTTAGAACATATTTATAGATGAGATTGATTTATGAATGAACGCCTTAATTCACTAATAAAATTATTGCTTAATGGTTCTGCTTCCGAAAGAGGCGGTGCCGCAATGGATTTATTTTAATTTGATGACAGTAGAGCTTTAAACGCTTTAATACAAATAGCAAAAAAATGAGGAAAATCCGTGGTTTTAAATTCATGTTGAGAATCTATAGCTTCCATCTGGATCAGGCGAAACCAATTTGATAGTGAATGCTATAAAAATTTGAATAAAAATACTCAAGCAGGAGTAAAAGGGGTTGCCGAATATTTTAAACCCAAATGGAACGAGCTTTTTTAGCTAAATGCTTTATTTATTTGTCTTGTCTGATATCTGAACAGGGCTTTTTAACTAAAATTTTTTGATGCTTTTGAATAGAAAAACATTGCCAAAATTCCCTGTAAATATCCTGTACCAAAAATTGCCGCTCTCCTCACTGAAGCCAGTCCTCTTTCTGGATCCTTCACTACAGTCCATGTTCATTGCCAAGCGACGAAACACCCTCATATTCTCTGCACTGTTTCCTCTATCTGTCAGTGTAATCCTCTTCAAAAAATCACATCAGCTACCCAATGACATTTGTTCTCGATACTCCAATGTTGTCGGATCCATTTAGCAAAATCTTTGGCAGATTTTTGTCTCATTGGCCTGACTTTGATCAAGCAGGCTAGGTTCTTCCATTTGCTATTTTGATAATTCCAATCTCGCCATTTCTGTTCCCATTTGTAATTGACAAATAGAATACTTCAGATGGTGACATTTTTACTTTGCACAAGTGGTGACATTTTCACGTTGCATTTACAAAAAAATATTTTTTATTGACACCAATTTTAAAATTTAATATAAAATTGTGCCATTTGAAGAATTTCAACTTCACAGGCACTTCATGAATCGATTAATTCGCTTACTTCTTCCCTTATTTCTCACTGTATTTCCTCTCTTTTCGGAAGAATTTAAAGAGGTAAAACTTCTTCCAAAATCAAATGAAGATTATGAAACACGTGTGACGCAAGCCAATTTTTCAGGTGTCCCCAATGCTTTTGTGGGAGGAATGGTCAATGCGGTTACAGGGGATTTGGCCTTATATGAAGTTGATTTAGTTATTCCAGGCCCCACCCCCATAACGTTTGAACGCTCATACAGCAGTTCCTTTAATAAAAATGGAACCCTTGAATTAGGTTGGAATCTCAACCACTTAACTCGCATAAAAAAGCAACAAGGAAATGCCGTCACTTTAAATGAGGGACAAGGGGCCTTAACGGTATTCCAACGCAGACAAGAAAATGATGAAAAATTCTATGTCTCAAAGCAATCGATCGATCAAGGAATGACAAATTGTGGAAAAGGAGAGATTAGCGGGCGCACGAATACAAAAAATACATATTTAACCCGTAGTAAACTTAAAGAGGGAGGAATCAGACACTACAGGCTTTATGATGGCTCAGGATTACACCATCTCTACAAGAAACTCGATCATTCTCATAATATCAATTACCTCCTAAAACGCACCACTTTTCCAAATGGAAATCTTCTATACTACGATTACAACAAAGACCATGAAATTGCATATTGCTCCCTAAAAAGTGGCACCCAACACTTAACAGGTTTTGGCTTTACCTATGAAAAATACGATATCCACTGTCGCACTAATGTAAACCTAGACGATGGACGCCACATTCATTACCTGTTTTACAAAATTAATGGAGAGTGGTGTTTAAAGAAAGTGGATCGGCCAGATGGCTTAAGTTTGCATTATGAATACCAGAATGGGAAATATGATCGCTTTCCACGTATTAGCAGAAGATGGCTATCATTCACGCGTTATACGGATATCCATTACTGGATGAAAAATGACCCCGTCAGCGACGGCAAAGTTCTTAAGTCGCATGACCGTCAAAGATTTCGTGTAAAATCCCTTGCAGAGCCTGTGGGAGCTGATGATCAACCCATCCAAACCTATCGCTTTCAATATTACCTTAACGCAGAAAACCTAGGTGGACGAACCGAAGTTTTTGACGTTAACTCTAGCAAAACCATTTATTATTACAATGAATTTCAACGTCTTACAGCTCTCGACTACTACGGAGATCGCTCGGATCCCTATCGAAAAGAAAGATTATACTGGGGAAAAGACGCCGACGCAGGAAATGTGATTGCTCAGACCATCTCAGGACCAGAAAATGCATTTAGCATCATCCACTCATTTAATTACGACTCCGCAGGCAACCCCATTGAAGAAGCCTTCCACGGAAATTTAACAGGAAAAAATACGATTTCGCCAAATATTGGAAGCGATGGAAAAACTATAAAAAATGGATGTGAATCTCACACCATTTACCGAACCTTCAGTAATGATCGGTTTAATTTAAAGCTATCCGAAACCGAAGGCCCCCAAAAAAACGTTTATATTTATTACAAAGATAAAGACTTACTCAAAACCAAATTTTCCTATGACAACTCCACTCTTAAATCACGCAATTTCTATGAATATAATAGCCGTGGCTTTTTGACTCGAGAAATTATCGATGACGCCACAACAGATACTAAAAATGATCTAACCAACGCAACACAACGCATTATTCGTGAGTTTTCCGAAAGAACCCAAGCTCCATTTGGTCTCACAGAAGAAGAAAAACTCATTTACACTGATCCCAATGGGAATGAAATTTGTGTAAAAAGAATTCGTAATCTCCATAACTCCATCGGAAAACTCTATGAACAACATCATTATGACATTGGAGACAACTTACGTTATCGCTTGCATTGGGAATATGATGCACGCGGAAATATCATTCGAGCCGTCAATGCAAACGGAGAAGAAACATTACGCCAATATGATGAACTCAATCAACTAGTCTATGAACAAGGTCCAAATAAGGCCTTCCACGTGGAATACTCTTACGATTGTGTGGGCAGACTAACTTCGGCTACAACCGTCGATCACAGCACCAATCAACGCTATATCATTAGGCATCAATATGATAAGCGAGGCAATCGCATCTCATCCACAGACTGGTATGGGAATCAAACCCATTATGAATACGATCGATTTGATCGCCTTGTCAAAACAACCCATCCCTCAATTCCTTCTGCTAATGGACAGCTATTTAGGCCTGAAGAAAGGATCGAGTACAATGCCTTAGGTCATATCACTAAAATAACGAATGGCAACGGATACTCTATCGATCAAAAAAATACCATCAGAGGCAAGCCCTTTGAGATCAATTATCCCGACGGTTCCTCTGAGAGGATGACCTACAATTTAGATGGAACCCTTCAAGAAACTATCGATAAAAATGGGATGACCACCCGTTATAGCCATGATTATCAAAAACGTCCCATCCAAATCGAATACATTGCCTCCACAGGAGAAAGCCTCGGCATTCATACCAAAGAATACTCTGCCTTTCACCTGATTCGGGAAATCGATGCGGAAGGCCACGTCACTTCCTACGAATATGATCGTTTAGGACGCCCTAAAGCCGTCATAAAAGCAGATGCAGCGATTTACAACACTTATGATGCTCTTGGAAGAAAAGATACCGTAAAAACATTTTACGGAGACACCTCAGGCGATTATACATTAGAAGTTTTTGAATATGATTCAAAAGATCGTATCGTTGCAGAAAGGACAGAAGATGATCAAGGAAATATCCTGCGCAAACAAACCTATGTTTATGATGCCAGCGGCAATAAATTACAAGTCAGCACCTATTCAGATGCCGGTGTGGGAACAACATATTTCACTTATGATTTTAATAATCAGCCCACAAAAATCGTCGATCCGGACAACAACATCACCTTGATCAATTATCGATATGACTATCGAGATGCTTATAACATGGTCGTCCCCTATTCTGAATCAATTGATCCTCAAGGAAATGTCACCATTAGCATAGGCAATGCGCGTGGAAAGACTGCCAAAATTCAGAAAAAGAATGGAATGGGTCAAGTCATTCAGGAAAGAGATTTTTTCTATGACGGTGCCGGACAGCTCATCCAGACACAAGAAAAAGTCTTTAAGCTAGATGCGTATGATAGACAAGTCGTAACGCAAT
Source organism: Parachlamydia acanthamoebae (assembly GCF_000875975.1). Classification (NCBI taxonomy): domain Bacteria; kingdom Pseudomonadati; phylum Chlamydiota; class Chlamydiia; order Parachlamydiales; family Parachlamydiaceae; genus Parachlamydia; species Parachlamydia acanthamoebae. The sequence goes on from NZ_BAWW01000039.1 coordinate 6,415, forward strand.
GGACCTATGATCCGATCGGTCAAATGACAAGCTGCATAGAAGCTGTCGGAACTCCAGAGCAAAAAACCACCTGCCATGCTTACAATAACTGCAGCCAGAAAGTCGTCACATACAAGCCAGATGGAAATCAAATCGCCTATGCCTACGATGCCAAAGGCCGCTTAGCAACAGTCACATCAACAGACCAAACCATCAGCTATGCCTACACTTACAATTTGAATGATATCCCCATTTTGGTAGAGGATTTAATTCATCAAACGCAAAGTCAAAAAACCTATGACAGTAACAACAATCTCATTGAAGAAATACTAGGCAATGGAATCAAACTCTCGTACGCGTACGATCGACAAGGAAGACTTCTGGCAACCACCTTGCCAGATCAAAGCTCAATCGTCTATATGTATAATGCCGTTGATCTCCTTGCAGTCAAAAGGCTCTCATCATCAGGAGAAAAGCAATACGAGCAAACCTATCAATATGATTTAGGCGGAAATCTTAGGGAAAAGCAACTCCCCTTCAATTTAGGAACCGTTACGCAAAGTTACGACTTGCTCAATCGACATCGCTCGATACAGTCCTCTTATTTTAGTGAGCTAGATGTTCAGTACGATTCCGTAGGAAATTTGACCTCACAGCTGTTTAAAGATCCCATAGGTGAAACTCCATGTAAATACAGCTATGATCACCTTTACCAACTTAGCCGTGAAGATTCCGTTTCTTCACATACCTATCAACATGACTCGCTCTTAAATCGATTTACAAAAGACGAACAAATCTTTGATTATAATTCTCTAAATCAACTCTTAGGCGACAAATTGGGTGCTTATACCTACGATCGCAATGGCAATCTAGCCGAGAAGTATGATCAAAAATATGCCTACGATGCTTGGGATCGCTTAATTTCTGTCACGACGGAAAATAACCGATTTACCTATGTGTACGATGACTTAAATAGACGCCTTTGTAAAGAAGCCGCACGATGGGATCCCTTCACAAATGAATGGACAGCCGAGGAAAAGCAATATTTTCTCTACCAAGGGGAAAATGAGATCGGTTCTTGTGATGCAGATTACAACATGCAGGAATTACGCGTCCTTGGAAGTGGTAGAGGGGCAGAAATTGGAGCTTCCATTGCATTAGAAATCGGAGGAGAAACCTACATTCCCCTTTGTAATTTCGCAGGAAATACGCAAGTCTTGCTGAATACTTCAGGAGAACCCGTCGACATCTATCGCTATACGGCTTTTGGAGAAGAAGTCACTCTAGATGCATCCGGTGCTACGAAAAACCCAACTACGGCCTGGCGATTCAGCTCTAAACGATATGACCCTGAGACTGGTTTCATATATTTTGGGAGACGTTACTACGATCCTAAGATAGCAAGATGGATCACCGCTGACCCTCTTAGCTTCGATGCAGGACCCAATCTCTACGCATATGTCAATAATAGCCCGCTCACACATATTGATCTCTACGGTCTGTGGGGATTTGATTGGGCTGACGATCGACATGAGCGAAAAACGCGCGATAGAATTACCACAAATGTTACTAATTATAGTAAGTCCAGAGAAAGAAGTGAAGAACAAGTAGTAGCTCATTCAAAAGGTGGTATTTCCGCATTTGAAACACTCTTTCCTAGTAGTGAGCCTGTTCAAAATTATGATTTGACCGATAGGGTTAATCCAGATACTTCTCATGTCGCAATATGTTGCATGTTTGGTGTTAATACAACGCTTGCAAATGCAAAAGAAAATTTAGGTCATATTGGAAAAGGAGACAATACTGAAAAATTTTCTGGTCTTCATAACCCAACCAGAGGATTGCTATTGGATGGAGTTGAATACTTATTAGGATTAGGCGGCTATAAAACAGAACCTGTACAAGCTCTTCACAATAGATGGAATGCTTACTTTGCTATAGCTAAGCAAGATGAATTTTTTTTAATGATTGGCCATAGTCAAGGAGTACTGCATATTCGCAATGGATTAAACACATATAACAAAATCCTACGTCAACGTATATATGTTGTTGGAATTGCGCCAGGAGCATATGTGGATCCCAATACTTGTGCTAAAGTTGTGCATTATAGAGTGCCATCCTACAGAGATGGAGTACCAAGAGTCGATATTCTCGGAGCTATACGAGCCAAGGATACCATAGTAGATATCCAATCTCACCCTGATGCCGCATTCTTTGATCATAGCTTCAGGAGTCCTTCTTATAAAAAAGTTTTGAAACACCATGTAGCCACCTTCATTAACTCAGGATATAAAGATATATGAAAATTTTGCTAACATTAATTACGACATTTATTCCTATTTTTGGAAATTGTTTATGGGAATTAAAGCCATCAGCCGATAAGTTTGTAGGCCAAATCTTACAAGCATCAGCCAACTTAATTAAACAAAAATTTCACTTGCACCCTTGTGGAACGATTATTGCAATGCCGGATGGGGTAGTTAAAGAATTAGGTTTATGTTTTACTACACACGAGAAACTTTCCGAAGAACAGCTCAGAAGCCTTGTGATTGATTGCGCGACTGAACTATTAAATCAAATCAATAACAATCCCAATATTCAACCTTTTTTAGTGAAAAGACCTTTCACGATTAAAGAAACCCAAATCATCATATACAACGAAAATAAAGATAGACGAATAGAGATCTACTATCCTGACACATCAAGCGTTCAGATATTAAAAGGCATTTTGTCAATCAGAAAACAAAGCCCTGAATCTAAAAAAATTGAATACTTTTTGGAAGAAACATACGAAGAAGCCATGGAAAAATTAAATAAAAAGACATCACATTAAACTTAATTACCGATGTCTTTGAGGCCTTTCTTGGATGGATAGGCATTGGAACGACGCCGTCTCGCTTCGCTTGCTATGCGATGAATGGAGAAAATTTCATGAAATAGCCCCTTCAGGAGTAAAAATTCTTCAATTTTGCACAAGCCAAGGCGCAGTTCTTGTAAAGAATGCGCTAAAAGCTTCACCGCAAGCAATTAGAGATAGAGTCTTAGTTGTTGCTATGGCTCCGACAGATTACATTAAGCCAGGCATGTCCGCTGAAGCTCTGCATTATATAGTCAAGGAGCTATTCATGTAAGAAATGCACTATTAAGTTATAACAAAGAATTGAGAAATAGAATTCTTGTTTTAGCAATTGCCCCTGCAGCTTATATTAGCAAAAGTATTTGTGCCAATGTTCAGCATTATCGAGCAAAAGCATGGAGAGATTTAGTTCCCAGAGTTGATATTCTTGGCGCACGAAGAAATCGAAAAACTATAACAACACTTGATTCACATCCTGATGCAGAGTAGTTTGATCATTCTTTTACAAGTCCTACATATGAAAACGTAATAAAAGATCATTTACAAAATGACATAACCAAGCAAACTTTATGAAATATTTATTTTTTTTGCTGCTTTCTTCAATTGTTATTTTTGGAGGATGCTCTTACCCTTATTTGGATGACTCGCCGTATTATGAAGAAGAAGAAGCTTTTTTTGACAAAATCCGAAAAACAGGAAGACATTTTGCATCTAAATACAACATAACATTTGCCGGACAAACAGCTACATCCCCAAGAGGAATTTTAGAGAGGGCAGGTCTGGTTTTCACCACAAGAGAGCCTTTTAGCAAAGAAATGCTTCGCCGATTCCTAGTTGAATGCTCGATTGAATTACTTGCTCAAATGAATTCTAATGCTAATGTACAACCATTTGTAGAACAATTTCCACTAACCATTAGGAATATTAAAATATTAATATACAACAAAGACAAAGATAACCGAGATGTCTTTACTCCAGAAATGTCCTCCGCTTCAATCACGAATGGAATTCTCTTGTATCGCTATTGGACCCAAGGTTTTTTAAGCGTAGATAAAGAGCAAGAAGAAACCTTTGAAGAGGCATTAGAAAAAATATATGACAATTAAGCACACATCCCTAGTTGATTTTCTTGGTGCACTACAAAATCGAGGAACAATAAAAACCCTTGATTCACATCCAAGCACAGATTGGTTTGATCTCTCTTTTATAAGCCCCGTATACAAAAAATAAGCAAATAGCATTTAGATAACTACACAACGAATAAAACACGATGAAATATCTATGTATCTTATTTTCTTTATTGATTTTTGTTTTTCAAGGATGTTCCCTTAATAGTTATGAAAGTTCCCCTTATTTTAAAGAAGAAGAGCTCTTTTTAGATAAAATTCGAAAAACAGGAATACGTTTTGCCTCTAAATATAATATAACATTTGCAGGGCAAACCACAACTTCTCCAGGAGGAATTATAGAACGTGCGGGTTTGATTTTTACCACCAAAGAAAATTTTAGCAAAGAATTGCTACGTCAGATTTTGGTAGACTGTTCAATGGAACTTCTCAGCCAAATGAATTCGAATCCAAACGTACAGCCTTTTGTAGAAAGGTTTCCTCTTACTATTAGAAACGTTAAAATCGTCATTCATAACAAAGACAAAACAAATAGAGATATTTTTTTTCCCGATACTTCAACAGCTAGCTTAGAAAATGGACTACTTTTATTTGATTCAATGACACGTGGTTTACTAAAAATTGAAGAAAAGTCTCAAGAAACCTTTGAAGAAGCTTTAAAAAAGCTTTGAAAATTAAACGAACAAACAAACATTAAAAACACAAATATTTTACAGGTGAAACATGAAAATCCTACTAATTTTTATTGCATTAATTACCACTATAACAGTTGAGTGCTCGATATTTTTAAGCGGCGCTTCAAAAGAAAACATTTATCTAAATCAAATTTTAAACCAAGCAACTACAATAATTAAACAAAAACACGACTTATACCCTTGCGGAACGATTATTGCAATGCCGGATGGGTTAGTCAAAGAATTAGGTTTATGTTTTAATACACACGAGAAACTTTCCGAAGAACAGCTCAGAAGCCTTGTAATTGATTGCGCGACTGAACTATTAAATCAAATTAATAACAATCCCAATATTCAACCTTTTTTAGTGAAAAGACCTTTCACGATTAAAGAAACCCAAATCATCATATACAACGAAAATAAAGATAGACGAATAGAGATCTACTATCCTGACACGTCAAGCGTACAGATATTAAAAGGCATTTTGTCAATTAGAAAACAAAGCCCAGAATCCAAAAAAATTGAATACTTTTTGGAAGAAACATACGAAGAAGCCTTAGAAAAAATAAAAATGGCATCTTTAAACGATACAGGCATTCCAAAATGCAACACTGATACGCAGTAATAAAATTGATGAAACATTTGTGGTGATGCTCAATTGTCTAGCTAGAAGCCAGATAGATTTTATTCCTCTAATTGATTTTTTTTGGATGGGAAAATTAAAAGAGCAACGACGATTCTTAATCCAGTCTTACGTGACTTGGTACTTTATGATATTTTTATTTATATTGCTGATTTTTACAACTGGCTGCACTTATCCCACCAAAGACTATTTTTCCATTCCAAAAGAAGATCTAATAATAGAGGATCTACTTAGCAAAACCGAAAAAAAAATTGTAAAAAAATATGGCAATAAGCTCAAGTTTTGTGGGATTCACGTCATAAATACCGGTGATTTTATCGAAAGAATTTGTTTAATGTTTAATACTCGTCAACCTCTTTCAAAAGAAGAATTACGTGAAATACTTGTAGAAAGTGCTCATGAACTTTTGTACCAAGTTAATAATTGCATAAGCATTCTTCCATATCTGAAAAATATACCATTCGGCATTGAAGATATTCAAATTGTGATTTTCAATAATTACTGTGATGGCAGAAGTGTTTTACACATATGAAGAAGCTTTAGAAATAATGAACTCTCCACAAACTGACGGCCAAAAATGAAAGTAACATTCCCCTTTATCATTTCAATCTCATTGATTCTAACAGGATGCACTCCTCTAGATGAATGCGTGTGGATGCCGGAAACTTTTTTATCCGATTCCATTGTGCGTTCTGCAAATGCCCTAATTGAAGAGAAATTCGCTCTAATTCCATGCGGATCGAGCACCGAAACCTCTAACTACCAGATAGAAAAGATCTCCTTATCTTTTACTTCGCTAACCCCCCTTTCTCTTGAAGAACTAAGAAAACTTTTAATGCGTTGTTCAGAGGAAATAGTCCATTTGATCAATTCTCAAGAAACTTACTGCCTGTTCCTGAAAAATATTCCTTTCTCACAGGAAGATTTAAAGATTGCCATTCATAATTGCAGAACAGATGATAATGAAGATCCTTCTCAAATCATTTTCGCAATTCTATCAGGGCAAGTTTTAACGTATCAAAGCAATGAGTCCAAATACACTGAAACCTATGACAGAGCAATCAAAAAGATTTTCACCGGGGCTTCAGGAACTGACCTAAGTGAAGATTACTCATCCGAAGATGAATAAATTTTATGGACAAATGTATGCCCTTTTAATGGTATAGGCATTGTAAAAGAGAAGATGCCGCAATGATCCGCAATGATTGAAAAGGCTCTTCCAATTGCTCGATCAAAAAGGGAATGGATGTCTCGGATCCAACTCTTCCCAATCCTTCCAAGATTTTTTCTTTCAGATCGCGCGATGCCTGCGGATAGGCTGCTTGCAGGGTATTGATCGCTTTCTCCCCTCTTCCCCATAGGGCTAAGATTAAGGCGGCTTGAATGTGGATTTGGGGATCTGGATCATCAATTAAGGTTTCAATGATGGATAATGCTTCTTCGTCACCTTCTGTCAAAAGCAGGATGGATGCCATCCCCGATACACCCCATCGCTTTTCTTTTAAGAAATGTTTGATGGCTTCTTGTGCTTTTGGGGATTCCATAATGGCCAAAATATTTAGAATCTCTAAGCGGGTGGATTGATCTACGCTTTCAGGGTAGCATGGAATGTCTTCATCGTGTTTGATTGTACTTGCTGCTAAAGCTTTAAATACCCCAAATTCTTCCCACATCCATCTTTCAGGGTGTTCCTTCAAGCCTTCTTCTAAGATCGCACAGGCTTTCTCAACGTCAATTTGCTGATGGATAAGCCCTAACGCTGCATTGAGTCTGACAAATGGAGCATTATCTCTCCTTAAAGCATATTGAAGGAGAGGAATTCCATATTTGCCTGTCGAGGATAATGCTCCTGCTGCTTTCACCTGAATTTCTTGCTCAGGATTCTTTAATAACTGCTTAAAAACAATTTCTCCCTGTGGATGTTCTGTCAACACCAAAATCCAAGCGGCTGGTATCACCACTTCAGGATCTCGATCATTCACCAATCGCAATGCACTGCGGATGGTTTGTTCACGATATTTTTCTGTTCGTCCTAATAATCCTAATACTTGCAAAGCGATTGCGCGTACTTGTGCATGTGAATCTGTTGTCAGGTATAGCATTTCGTCGAGCTCATCGATGAGAGACCATCGATAGACCAGCTGGCAGGCAAGCAAGCGCAATCCAACCCGATTGCTTCGCACGAGTTCATGTAATTGCTCATGCGAGATGGATTCCACCATGGTTGAAAGAGCGATGGCTGCAGATATTTTTTCTTCCAGCATGCTTTTATCATCTGTCAAAATCTTGATGAGATCTGGCTTTGCATCGAAAATTTTCATCTCCCCTGCTGCTTGAATGGCTTCTTGATAGACTTTCCAGTTTTTTTCCTGTCTGAGAACCAACAGAATATTTTTACACAGGATATCGTCGCGCATATTGGCTGATAACTCAACGATGGCTCTTCGAATAAATGCATTTGAATCATTAAAATGGCGGGCCAGCAGACTTACTCCTCGGGCATCTTGACTGAAAAAGGCGGCAAGAAGCGAAATCACTCTTATAATGGGTGATGATGACGCAGCTCCTTTGTGAATAACTCCCCAAGCAATTTCTTCTGAAATTTGTCTTGAATCTCGATCAGGTGCCAATTGCTGGTAGGCTTTCCAAATCGCCAATATCTCCTTTTCATCCCCTTTTGCTGACAGCGCATGGATATAAGCTTTATGAATGGGGATTGAATGGGGAAAAGCCTGAATCCCTTGTAGGGCTTCAGAACAGGCTTCATCAGTATCATTTAAAACTAAATGAGCGTGGATGCGCTTAACAATGATGTCTTCGCTCCATTCTTGCGAAGAGAGTATTTGGCTGGAATACAAACAAAGTGCTAATGCAAAGAAGATGCATTTCATTTCACAAGCTGACTAATTTGCTTAAATTCAGGTGCTGCGGCATCTTGTAATAGCTCAAACAAGACAGTTTCGACACAGCTGATCCGCGCTCCGCAATCACGCATTTCTGCAATGGCTGTGGAAAAATTGTAGATGGATCGTGAAGAAATGGCGTCATTCAACACGACAATTTCATGATTCTTAGAAAGTAAGTCTTTTGCCGTTTGCAAGACACAAATGTGGGCTTCTATTCCAATTAGAATCCATTGAGAAATTTTATGCTGATTAGCAAAATCCAAAAATGACTGCTCATTTGCACACGAAAAAGCTGTCTTTTCAACGATAGTTTGGTCCTGTGGCAAGGCATTTTTTAGCTTTGCAACGGTTTGTCCTAAGCCCTTTGGATATTGCTCTGTCACCAAAATGGGCATGTTTAAGATTTTAAATCCTTCTACAACTTGCAGCATGGCATGTAAAACTTCGCATGAGCGTTCGATATAAGGGTACAAACGTTCTTGAACATCAATGACTAACAATCCTGTTTGATGGCGCGCGAGCTTAAAATTTTGCATCATGATCCCTAAATATTTTCGTTATGCCAAATGACCTAATTGACGTCCGCCAATCAAATGAAAGTGTAAATGAAAGATTGTTTGCCCAGCTAATGGGCCATTATTTGTTAATAACCGGTATCCTTCTAGAATATCGAATTGTACGGCTAATTGCTGGGCCACTTGCACAACCTCTCCAATTAAAGGAAGATCTTCCGCAGTGACTGATTGCAAATCAGGGATTTCTTTTTTCGGAACAATTAATAAATGAACAGGAGCTGACGGATGGATATCCTTAAAAGCGATGATTCTTTCATTTTCAAATACTTTATCACAAGGCAATTCGCCATTAATGATTTTCGCAAATATGGTCATAACATCCTTTTTTCTTTGTGAAGAGTATAATCCAAAGCATTTAGTGCATCTTCACGTGTTTCCCAAACAGAAATAAAACGACCTTTGTGGCAAAAAATAGCCCCATCGATTCCGGAAATTTTCTTAAGCTCTTCATCAATCAACCCAGCCCATTCTTGTGGTAAAGGAAAACGCACATTCATCCTATCTTCATAGTTTGGTGGAATACCGCGTAATTTCCAATGGCTTCCAGAAGGCATGATTACAAACTTGGCGGGATGATTAACTCCATCGAGTTCGAAAAAAATCTCTAGCCATGGAATCCCTTTTTCGAAGATCAAGCACTCAGAGTATTTATTCATGGTTTCTTCAACCACTTGTCTGCAAGATTGTGTGTAACAATACCTTTCCCACAATCGTTTCAAATGTCCGAAAGCAAACTCCAACGCTTCAAAGAAGGCTTTATTTTGTACGTCTGGAGAAGCGTTATGTTCGATAGGAGTAAAATTCGAGACGACGTGTGAATAGGTGCATAAGCCTTGAATTTGTGGGTCATTTCCATTATCGGAAGCATCGACGCCCAGAATCAAAGCATGGTTAAAAAATTGGTATTCGTTGGTTTTGAGGATTCCCTGATCTTTTAAATAGAGTAAAATCATCCCCGCACTACTCATCATTCCTTGATATTGGACTTGATGATGGTCGAATAACTTTTGTGCGGGATCATAAATGCCGCCCACATCACAAACGTATTCACAGCGAGAGAGTTGATCGAGAGAACGGGTTCGCAGAATTTTATCTGAATCGATTAAATCAAAAAGCAAGAGCAGCGCGCACGCCGTCACCTCATCTGCATGAAATGTTCCGTCGTGAGTTCCTAAGCTTCTTGGCGCTTTTTGATCTTCCATGAGTGGCCTCAAAGTATCTGTCAGGCAAACATGACACCTTATCAATTCTTGTAGCCCTGCGGGCAATAAGATTTTGCTGCCTTCTTAAAAAATGGGCATTATGGCACAACGGGATTTTATGCAAAAGCTTAACCTGATGAGAAATTTAATTTCTGATTCCTAGATCTTTAACCCTTAAGTTATAAACAAAATATCTAATTGAAAAAATAGGACTTAGATTTTTTTTAACCTCTCCGCACATTTACACATAATACGCTTATAGTTATGCTCTTAAAGCAAAATTAATTCTGCTTACCTACATTTTCGACTGTGTTTCCCCTAGAGGATTTCACATAAAGCCATTTTTTACGAACATCTTATTAACAAAGAATCCACAAAAAAAACCGCAGAGAGTGAGGGATTTCCCAATTTAGGCGAACAAAAAGCGCTACAAAAGCTAGGTTGCCATTTCTCATAAACCTTTTTGCTCTATTTAAACAGAGCATTGCACTCTCTAAAATTACTCGTCGTAAATCTATGCTTACACTATGATGAGAAATTCTTAAAAATTACGGGTAAAAAGCTATCCTATGGAATTTGATTTTGATTATTCTTATCCAGATTTAATAACACCTGACGGCTGCATTACATCTATTAAAAAAATTGATGAAAGAACGTCTGAAGCTGTTGTCTTTATTGAGCATATTCCCCCTGTGTTTGTGGGATATCGCATAGACCCTTCGCTTGTATTCTTCAACATTAAAAGTACTTTGGCCCAATTAGGCATCGACGGAGTGAATCGATCGATTCAACTCAATCAAAAAAGTGGCTGTGCAGAAGTGCTTGTCGAACTGAAAGCTTACGGAACTCTAGCTGTAGAAATGCTCAACCTTTTAGAAATTGGTGCTTACGTTGGTAAACTTTTTGCAGCAGATGATCGTCGCAGAGTTCGCAATCCAGACTATTTATCGCGTATGTTTGGTAGAGCCGATAGATGGGGCAAGCCACTCCTTTCATTAGGTGGTTTGCATGGGAGCAATGACCTTATTTTAGAAAAAGTCGATGGACGCACCGTAGCCTATCTTTCCCTGCAGCATGGGCGCGTGCAATACGATCCAACAACTTATGGTTTTTTACCGACTATCGCAAAAGCACTCATTAGCAAAACGCCCATGCGAGATATGCTACGCTTACATCAGGAATGGAAATCCCATCTTCCAAGAAATCTCGAAGGAGACGAAATTCTGCTCGTTAAAACACTTCCTTTACATATTCGAACTGTTTTCGGAAGAGTCGTCAATGAACTCCTATCTCAAGGGTATCAACATACATCCGCATCAGTTCTTCAGCCAGATACAACTGCCTCAGGAGATATTTACGAACTATTTGGTAAAAGCGTCCGGGAAATCACCGATATTCCCCTAGAATTTTATACATTGGAACCCTATCGAGAGCATGTCTTTTTTTCCGATCGGGATCAATTGCAAATTTCTCTCGAAGATAGCAATGCCCTCTTCAAAGCATTTTCGACCGCTCCCACTCCAATTGAGAACAAAGCCTCTGTTTTTGTTGTGAAAGGTGAGCAGTTACTTTCTTTGAAACCAGAAGATTGGATAAGCCGAGAAACACGTTTTCATGACTTTCCTGGCCAAACGCAATCCAACCGCCAAGCATTGATGGTGGAAAGATATATTGAACAACAACCTGCATACCCTTTTTTAAAGGCCATTGATGCAGGCTACATCACAAGCCAAGGTATTTTATTAACCCGTTATTTCCCATCCCCTTTGATGAAGCGGATGCTATTGGGCGACCAAATTCAACGTTGCTTAAAAGGCATCTACTTTCAATATCCTTCACGCAATCATGGGATGTTTTTTTCTGCAGAAGATCGTGCTCTTTTACACGACCTCAATAAATTTGGAATTCCTGTTTATTGGGTCGATGAAATAAGTGGAAAAATTTTGCAATTCACAGAAAAAACTTCTCGAGATTCAGGGATGTTCGTTCCATTAGACCAAGTCGAGACATTTCTACGCGCAACAGTCTTTGGGATTTACGGCTCAAATCTCTTAAAAGGCAATTTCGACAAAGAATTAGAACTTCTTCTCCAAGGTGTCCTTGAAATGCGAAAAGAGATGGAACACCCTCTCTTGCACGCTGCGACTCCTTTAGCATTAGTGACGGGAGGCGGACCTGGAGCAATGGAGATTGGGAATTATGTCGCGACAAAGCTCAATATTCTATCCTGCGCAAATGTGGTCGATTTTAGGCAGAAAGATCATTCTGTCGTCAATGAGCAAAATCAAAACCCCTATGTTCAAGCTAAGATGACCTATCGGCTAGATAAGTTGGTTGAGCGTCAGGCCGAATTTCTTCTCGATTTCCCCATCTTTTTAACCGGCGGTGTGGGCACTGATTTTGAATATTGCCTTGAAGAAGTTCGACGTAAAGTAGGCTCCATCAATCCTTCTCCAATGTTATTATTTGGTGAAAAGGAATATTGGAAAGATAAAATCACATCTCGTTTTCGCTGTAACTTAGAAAGTGGCACAATTATGGGATCTGAATGGCTAAGCAATTGCTTTTACTGCATTCAGAATGCCCAACAAGGATTAAAAGTTTATCACGAGTACTTTTCAGGAAAACTCCCGATAGGAAAAGATGGCCCTATTTACGATGAGGGATTTGTCGATACAAGCCTCCTATTCAAAGACTAAGCTCTATTGATGGGCTCTAGACTTTTGATCGTTGTAAAATGCGACGCGTAAAAAGGGAGCCAATTCGCTTTTGGGCACGAGCGCATCTAAGTGCGCAATTGGATGCTCAAATGCATTTAAGTAGTTTGGATAGCTCGTTTCCAAAATATTATGCCAATAATTTCTGGCATAGTGGGGATGTCTTTCTAAAAAACTTTGTATTTCTGCATAGGTTGGCTCCAGTGCATTAATGGCATCTCCTTCGATGAAATAGTTTTTCCAACCTTGAAAGGCTAAACGAACCACTTGTGGAAGCTGTTCTTGAGAAAGAGGATTTAAATCCTCTTCTGTAATCCGATCCATATGTTGAACCAAATCTCGATAACCTTGTGGAGCTTTTGTCCAATAGACAGGCTGCCACTCATCGGCCTCTCTCAAAAATCTTTTAAACTCTTCTTTTGGAATTACTCGCGGAGAAAACTCTGGTCTTAAAAAGAGATCCCACACGTGATAGAGAAAAATTAATTCTGGAGGCGCCACAACATATTGCTCTGCCGCGGCTGGATCCACACCCACTTTTTCTAGATATAAGAACCCTGGGAGATAGGATGTTTTTTCTTTCACATTGGCGCGCATGTGGTCGGTGAATTGCCACAAAAATAGGGACATATCCCGATTTGTCACCTGTAAAAAAGGGCTTTCTTGATATTGGAGGCTCATCTCTTGATTATACCAAGAAGAGATGAGCCACAACATAGACGACACAAGTAAAACAATACCTAACGAAATCCAAAAAGGACGTGGATTTTTCGGATATTCTTCCTGAATAAAATCCTTTTCTGAAAGCCCTTGATTATTCCCGTTAGGAGTCATGCTTTAATATCCATAGACGATACGAATACTAAAGTAATTATTTGCATATCGCTCAAACTGTCCATCAACAGAATAGCCATCATGATATTCAGCGAAGAGGCGCACTTTTTTGCATCGTCCGCAGATTTTCCCCCACTCATACCCTAAAGCATAGGTCATATCGACATGCTTCTTAAAATCGGCTTTATAGCGGCAATGCATGGCATAAAAAGGGACACCATACAGTTGCTGCCGGTGATCAATAAAGCCAAGTCCTTCTAATCTAAGCTCAGCTCCTGCCTCAGCATAAATACGACGCGTTTTGAATGATTCATCTTGGTGCAAAATTCCCCCAACAAGACCATAAAAGCGAATCTCATCTGTGAAATCATGCGACACAGAAAAATCTAAAAATTCAGCACTCGGGTTGCGACGGTCAAAGCATGGGTGCTCTAACAAAAATTCATCCCCGATATGTGAGGAGATGTGAAAGGCGCGCAACCTAAAAGACCACTTGTCGATCGCATAGGTAATGGGAATGGCGACATAGTAGTCTGCGTTAATTAATGGAGCGGATTCTTGCAAGGGTGCAAAAACGGCCCATAAAGCACCTTCAATCTCGATTTGCATTTGTCCACACCATGGCCAAACATAGAACCATCGGTAGAGCGGCAAAGTATCCCCATAAGAAACATCAATAACATTTTTAGCTAACGCTTGGTCATTAAAACGCCAACCCACCGAATAGCAAACCTGATGCGGATCCGCAATAAAAGGCCTGAAGAGAATAGGATCTTCTGGCAGCCAAACCCCCGTTAAACCATAGCGAGTACCTCTTGCGCGTTCAGATAAAGTAAAATCGTAGTAATCCCAGGGTGCTCCGTGAGAATAGTGGTGCCAACGTTTCCAATGTGCATAGCTTTCATTATCATTTTCTACACATTCATTTTGGCATTCTTCTTGATTGGTTTGTTCTTGGCGTTCTCCGTAGCCATAGCCTTCATGGGCTTGTTCATGGTCTGGTTGTAATGAGAATTCATTTAAGAATGCATCATTTGATTCCTCTGTTGCTTGTGCATCTGCAAAAAGAAAAGAAGTCGCTCCCATCCAGGTTAAGAAGACTAAACACGTTTTTTGAACGATCTTGCTCATCTGAGTTCCCATTTTATTAGTTTCCAGCTTTCTTGCATCAATTCAAGCAGGTGTTGTGCTATTCGAAATGCAATAAAAAAATAAATCTATAATGGATCTGAAAAAAAAGAGAAAGATAAAAAGCACATTTGTCGATATTGCCTGAAGATTATCTATAAACGCGTTTGCTTTGCCTGAAATATTTTGTCAACATGGTTCTACTGCTAATAGATTTGTAATCAATGCCCTAAACAACATCTTAAAAAACAAACTTTCATTTTAACTGAATAAAATAATTGAGCGAAATCGTTTATTTTGATATTTTTTTCGCATTAGTCATCTTTTTTTGTACGATTATGAACTTATGAAAACTAATTTATTTATGATCAAGACAAACTTTAGATACTTTTTTTTAAATGCATACAGATTTTTAATTTAAAAATCTAAAGCTTTTATTGTGTAGTCCAGATTTACATTTGCGTAAATGAAACGATTATTTTACCACACCGATTACTGAATTAATTAGCTATCTGCGACCAGGGATAAACCACTCATGGAAGCTTTCGAACGCTTTAAACTCGTCCTATTATTATTTTCCGCTGGATTTTCAAACGGTATTTCTTCAGCAGCGGAATTGTACAAGAAATTTAATGAAGCTCATATAACGCTTGCAGAAATTAATCATTGGCTTGATCAATTTGATCAAGAAGATCGTGAAGCTGCCATTATGCTTCTTCAACAAATTGACTACTATTCTTATCGACAATTAATTAAGGACCTTTCTTATTTACATAGACAAGTTCTAGCTTGTTTGAAAAAAGAAGGGTTTATTGAAGATGATAGCAAAGAAATTTTATTTAAAAATATTGACTTCTCAAAAACCTATCCAGCGAAAAGTGGCGACCTTATTTCCTACTTTTATCGCACCGCTAATAAAATCCGGGGCGTCGCTTTTAAAAATTTAGATGATCTGTACCGTGATGGAGAAGACAAATCCAATCGCTGCCTCATTATTTTAGATGACTATGCGAGCACAGGAACACAATTTTTATTTGAACAATATGCCACTGAGCATTACGACCTCTTTAATCATTATCAAAAAGTTTTTCATGTTGTTTTAGTAGCTAACAAAAGTGCAATTGAGAAATTTGAAAAAGTAAAAAGAGGCGACCATGAATCGCTTGCGCAGGATTTTTTTCAAATCCTGAATGTGAATGAAGAATCGGAAAAGAAAAAAATTTATGAAAATGTAAAAAAAATTCATTCAGACAAGCTAGAAATCATTTTTTTACATCAAGAGACGCCTCTCTTTGAAAAAACAAAAGATCAAGATTCTAAATCAACAGAGAAGATTGCGGATTTGCTTCAAAAATACTGCATGAAACAGTATTTAGGTGGGGGTTACGACACAAATGGACATACAGTCTTTTTTTATAATTGTCCTAATAATCTGCCCGAGATTTTGTGGAATAGTAAATCGAGAAAGCGGGATGGATCTCCTTGGACCCCCCTCTTTAAAAGAATTGAAGACATCAGCATTTACGAAATGTCTAAAGGCATTCCCGCTGAAGAGCAAATTTGGTAAAACTTAAATACGTAGTCCAAATTTATTACCCGATTCATAATGCTTAAGGCCCATATGAAATACGCAAAATGCGCCAAGTAAGAAAATCGAAGAACTCCCCATTAATAGCGCAAGTTTGATCCAAGAAAAATCTCGAATCAACGATACAGGCAGATTTCCAATGATACCTGCAGGGATCACGGTATACATCACAAGTTGCATGAATCCGGAGTAAATATTCGTTGGATATAGCGCAAAGAGATAAACAGAATCGAAATATTTTTTCGAAAGCGTTTCCACAGATCCCATCCAAAAAGGCAAACTGTGCGCAATAATACCTATAGAGACAAAAACCATACACCCACTTATAGAACTGATTACAATCAAACAAATGGAATCCCTTTGCAATCCTCCATAAATCATGAATAAGATCATCGTGAATAAATGCCCCCACCCTTTTGCCAATGAGCGTGAACTTGAAATGTGAATCAGTAAATTTTTGGGTTGCAGCATGAAAAAATCTAAATCTCCATTGATAATCATTTTTGAAAGCAGTTTAATCCCTCCAAATAAGACTTGCATAAGACCATATGCACCTGATCCGATGGCACTCAAGAGGATCATCTCTTCAATTTTCCAGCCATCGATATCATGAAACTGATTGAAAAAAATCCACCATAACGAAAAGAAAATGAAATTATTTAAAATCATGAGCACGGATTCAAGCAAAAAAGCGTTCTTGTTGCTCAAAGAGGCTTGGATACTTGTCTTGAGCAGATAGAACATAAAAACCATGGTTTTAAACACGCTCATCCTCCTTGAATATTTAAGATTTTCAATCCTCTTCGATAAAAAAAGATCAGACAAAGACATCCAAAAATGCACCAAAACATCCACATTCCTAAAAATACTAGAATATGTTCCCAGGTAAAATGCATAAATAAAGCACTTCGTTCTCCTAATATTGCAGGAAAAGGAGTCAGGTAAGCCATCACTTGCATCCACTCGGGAAAGACAATCAAAGGTAAGATGATTCCGCCAAAAATAAACAGAAGCCTTTCCCAAATCCACAAAAAAGGCTCAACGTCTTGCACCCAAAAAGCAGAAAGGCCAATCAGCATTTGAAAAATAATCCCTAGAATGCCTCCTAAAAAGCCAAATAATAGGAAAGCGAAGAAAGAGAGTGGGTGCACAGATAAAAGCCCGACTTGAGAGGAAGTAAATAGCAATGTCACCCCTCCTAAAACAAGAAGATTGATGCTTAAAACTCCGAAAGCTCCGGCAAATATCGACCCGAGATAGGAAATGGGTCTTGAAAGAAGATACGCTAGGCGCCCCGTGTGCAAATCTTCTTCTATTTCATTATGTGTGTCAGGAAGAGATAGTAAAACCCATTCATTGAAGGCGATGTACCACAAAAGTTGATCTGAAGAAAAGTCTATAGCCCCCACTTTTGCTGCAGCAACCTTCCAAAGAAACGAAAAAATCACTAAGCAGCTGACTAAAAAAATGCTCATGCCAATCAAAGCTTTATAGTTTTTCAAAGTCAATAAACAGGATAAGCGAAAAACCATTCCATATTTTTGCAAATTACGCATGAGAGGAATTCCTATAAAGGATTCGGATGACTTCTTCCATAGAAGGATCTTCAATGGTTACATCTTTTAAGCTAGCCAATTTCAAAGCTTCTCGAATCACTGCATCAATAGGAATCGCCTCTAAGTCAACTTCACAGATGAAATGATAATTGGCATTCTCCAGGGTTTTGATCCCTGGCAATGAAAGTGAAAGGCATTCTTCCGTCGTCACAAAAGTCAAAATTTTCTTTTTCATATAAGTTTTCTTCAAATCTCTGACTGAACTATCATGAATAATCGTGCCTCGATCCAAAACAATGACACGATCGCAAACTTGTTCAATATCGGCCGTATCATGCGAGGTCAAAAATAATGCAATTCCCTGATTTTTAGATAATTTGTTTAAAAAACCTCGAATTTTTTGCTTCGCATTGATATCTAAGCCAATCGTCGGTTCATCTAAGAAAAGAATCTTGGGTTGATGTAAAAGGCTCGCGACCAGCTCACATCGCATGCGTTCTCCCAACGAAAGTTGCTTAACAGGTCTGTTTAAAAGTGATTCGATTTCGAAAACTTCCACAAGTTCAGCTAGGCGTTGTCGATAGACGTTAGAGTTAATCTCATATATTTTAGCTAACAATGCAAATGTATCTGAAGGCGGTAGGTGATACCACAACTGTGTTCTTTGTCCAAAGACCGTCCCAATTTTATAACCTAAAGCTTGGCGATCTTTCCAAGGAGTTAAACCGAGAATGTCTATCTGACCTGCGGTGGGATGTAAAATGCCTGTAAGCATTTTAATTGTCGTCGATTTGCCTGCCCCATTGGGTCCAACAAAAGCCACTTTTTCACCTTCGTGAATATGAAATGAAAGACTGTGGATGGCCTCAATTTCTTTTTTTTGAAAAGAGAAAAGATTTTTAAATGTGCCCCAAATATGAGGAAAAGTTTGATTGACGACAAATTTTTTTGATAATTTGTCGATTTTCATGATGGGATGCATAGTTTTCTCTAAAAGAATTCGGTTCGATTTGCAAAAATGTATCTCTACCAAGGATTTCTCGTCCAAATGATTTTTGCAAATTGCAAATATCGATTGAGTGAATTATAAAAGTTTTTGATATTTAAGAAAAAAGGAGCAACGTTATGTTACCATTGCCACTCGAGCCATTAGCCCTTCACGATAGTGGTATTATTGTATTTAGACGCCCCTTACACGAACTTGGATCTCGCATAAAAAAGGGGAAGTCGATTTCTGGTGAACTTCTCAAACAGTCCATCATCGTTCTCGCGCTAAGCATTTTCAGAGGCCATTTCTATCAAAACATCCTTTTGCTTAGACCCGAAGCCTTATATCATAGTTTAGAAAAAACAGTCTCACATGTTAAAAATTCAGGACAAAAATTTTGCTCAACACCTGGCACTTTACCCACCCCTTACTTCACAGCTCAGGATTTGGAGTCGTTTACCAAACGATATCCGTGCTTATTAGAAAGTGCACATTATTTTAAGCCCATATCTGAGGGTCTTCAAAGCGATGATCATCCTTTTAGAATATCCAGTGCTTTAAACGGTCCTATGGTGTTAATCCCTGATTTTAGTGCTTACAAAGAGATTTCGCCTCAAACTGTCAGATCGTATTTTGATAAAGCTTGGAGCATCAAGTTTCCATCTACAAAAGCGATGAGGCATGCTAAACGAGTAACACAATTGACGTTTGCTAAATTGTACCATTTCTCTTCTCAAAATTAGGAAGGTAAGGGCCACCATAAAATGGCCACCGTTTCAACTACCAAATCTGTTTTACGCGGCCTAATTGACACTTTATCTAATGGAATTTCATCGACGTTTTTACTTTGGATCAGCAAAATTTCTTTTTGCAAAGAACTTTCAAGCTCATCCAACTGTTGCTGATAATCCTTCACACTTTCCTCTGCACTTGCCACATCTTGAGATTCTTTTCCTATCTTGCCAGCCTTTTTTAGGGTCGATCCCGCTTCAGAAATTCTTGTGCTAGAAAATATTTTTTTCCCCAAAAAAGCACCTAAGAGCGTCCTGCCTAGAGAAATCAATGTATCAAACTTTTGCTGACCTGCTTGCTGCTGCTGTTTGGTTAATTTTTCTTGAGCTCGCCGCATTCTATCTTGCAGAGTTTGAATCTTATCCGCATAAGCCTTGCGCAATTTTTCGACATCGGCATCACGTTTCTCACGCAATAATTGTGCAAGGCGAGCCCGGAAATCACCTTCACTCTCCCCGATTTTTGAAATCGATTTTAAATCTGAGGATTTGAATAAATCCAATGTTTGGCTTTGGTATAAAAAATTTAAGAATGATTTTTGATAACCCGGATAGTTTTTAGCCTGCATGAAGTCCGCCGGAAGCTCTTCAAACATCCCCTTTTTAGGTAAATCTTGCGTTAAACTTTCTTTTCCACCTGGAAGATTAGAGCCTTCACTCCACTGGACTTCATTGCCTGTATCGGCCATCCCTGCGACATAGACATAGTCTTGCCAAGTGTCTACGTCATTTTTTGAATCGATAAAATGGGCCTTCCCAATTGCTAAGACTAAAGGACGATAAGTTTGTTCAGGAGAATCTGTCGCTTTTTTAGAGGTATATTCCTGAACACCAGGAGGAACTAAAGGCTTTTGTGAGCGCGAAACACCTGCAAAAGGTTGTTGAGCTGTAACTGCAAGTTCCTCTTGTTTTCGCTCTACCTGTGTGGTTAGAGATTGAATTTGAGGTAATGTCAAAGGTCCTCTTAAATACGAGAGAGTCCACCGAGTCTGAAACAAGACAGAAGCTTTTAGATGGACATCCTTCATCACAAACGTGCGTTTTCCACACATGGACAATAGTTTATGCATTTCATTCGGATCGCTATCTTCAAGCGAAGCCATTTTTAACCCTTCCTCAATGCGGGAGCGATCACGATCTGTTTGCAATTTTCCTATAAACCATGTTCCACAGTTGGATAACCCTTTATAATCTAAGTCAACAGGGTTTTGAGTAGTCAGAACAACCCCCAATCCAAAAGCTCTAGCTTGCTTAAGTAGGGTCAACATGGGTGTTTTGGAAGGAGGATTCGCAGTGGGAGGAAAATATCCATAAATTTCATCCATGCAAAGAATCGCTCTTAAACTCGATGTCCCCGATTGTCTACGTATCCAAGCCAATGTTTCGTTCAAAAGAAGGGTCACAAAAAACATCCGTTCAGATTCTGATAGATGTCCAATGGATAAAATAGAATGTCGAGGTTTTCCGTCTTTCGTATACAAAAGACGTTGAATATCCAGTGGTTCCCCTTCCATCCAAGCTTGAAAGCCAGGAGAGGCCAACAAGTTGTTTAAGGAGATCGAAAGATTCAAGCGCTCTTTAGCAGGGTAAAAGGTCTCAAGATCAAATACACCAACTTTATCAAAGGGGGGTTTTTGAATTTCCTGAATCAGCGTAGCTAAATCGAGATCACGATTCTCTTTCCATGCTTTTTCAAAGATGGTTGAAATTAGAATATGCTCTTTACTTTTGATTGGATCTGCATCGATGCCCAATAATCCGAGCAAGCTTGAGGTAGTGGATAGGATACGATCACGAAAAGCAGAAGTATCTAAAACAAGCTCTGGAGGAGGTGCTCCAAAGGAATTTAGAAGAGAAATGGGTAAGCCTGCTTGACTCGCAGGGGTATAAATGGTGGTTTCCACACTATTTTTATATCTGGCAATTCTCTTAGCATCTTCTCCCCATTCAGCCAGTCCTTCTTTCCAGTCCTTTGCCACTTTCGCCGCATAGGCCTCTTTTGTTTCGCCATTTCGAGAGGCTTCATCCGCATCAATCCAAGGTAAAAAATCTTCCGGTTTCAAATCTGGAAACGCTAAAAGCAAATTACCCAGATCGCCTTTCGGATCGATGATAATGGCCGGAATTCCATCTAAAGCAGCCTCTTCTAATAAGACAATCCCAAGACCCGTTTTCCCGCTGCCAGTCATCCCCACACATACAGCATGTGTCGTCAAGTCTTTAGAATCGTAAAGCAAAGGATGGTCTGTTTCCTTGCCATTGGATGGATTGATTAGCTTTCCTAGATAAAAAACGCCGAGCTTGTCTATTTCTTGCATGGGAAACCTCTATCTGTTTTTTTTACCTTAAACAAAAAGAGTTTTTTTAAAATCAAAAAAAATGGGAGAACCTTTTATTTTGAATAAGAGATTCTCCCCGCAAAGGCTATGACTGTGCATATTCTTGAGAATTGGTTCTAAATAGCCAGGCACCAAAAAAATAACCTGAAAGGGAAAAAGCCAGGCTGCAAACTTCTCGCCCAATTTCTAAAGATGTCCATCTAAAGAGAATAAAGCCTAAAGCTCCACACAGCATCGCAGATCCGGCGGCATATTTATTCCCCTGTTTTTTATAGAGAGCAAAACACAAAGGAATGAATAAACAGCTAACAGAAAGTTCATAACTTAAAATCAAAAGATCTACAATATTGTTAAAGTAGAATGAAAAGAATATACCCGATATGGCAATCAGTGCGGAAATAATCTGAGAAAACCGCACACTATTCATGCTAAAGCCTGTAAATCTGAAATCTTGAGACAAATTAGAACTGACCGCGTTAATTAAGGAATCTGCAGTCGAAATGATAGCAACCAAAATGGCGCAGCAAACCAATGAAGTCACAAATGGATTTGTCATTTGTTGGATAACACCCATTAACACACTACTTCCTACAGGGATCTGAATTTCGCTATTTCTAGCCATGATTCCAAAAAAGATCGGGATCATACTAACAAAAAATGTGCATGCCGCCGCACAAAGGGTCGCCAAGGAGACAATCCTTGGAGATTCCGCTGCGAAGCAACGTTGGCCCATGTCTTGCTCAATGACCATAAAGAGTAAAGGCATGAGAAGCCATCCCGAAAATTTCGACATGTCAAATGTAAAATTTTCACCGACAAATCCTTCCGATAATGCCACACTGAGAGGATATTCAAGATTGAAAACGGCGTAGCCAAAGCAAAGAAAAAAGACGATGACAAAAAAACCTGCTTGAACTGCATCTGTTGAAATCACAGCTTTTAGGCCGCCTACGCAAGTATAAATAATCACAATGCCCCAAAAGATAAAAAACCAGATTGGGTTATCAACACCTACACTCAACATAAACTTTTTTGAAGCTATAATTTGAGCAATAAAGATGGCAAAAAGGGAAAGTATCGAAAGAATGGAGGCAATTTTTTTTAGGGTGGAAGATTTATAAACCACCTCAAAAATTTGAGCAACTGTGGAAACTTTAAATTGAGAAAGCTTTCGTCCGACCCCAACTCCAAGCAAAACTAGACCCAAACAAGCTCCTAAAGGATAGAGAAAAACACTCCACCCAAACTTATAAGCTTCTTCGGCCGCTCCCAAAATAAGTCCACCCCCTACTTGAGTCGCTAAAAAGGTCATCATTAACGGAAAAAAACGAATTTGCTTTCCTGCTAAAAAGTAATCTTCTTGTGTTTTCGTCTCTTTAGCTGATTTACTTCCTACAAATAAGCAAATCAATTGGAGACCTAATAAAGTCATAATAAAAGTCGTCAAATCCATAACATCTCACTGAAATAAAATAATTAAATTATTCAGACAAAAAATATCGATTTAGATTGTCTGTTTGTAAATTCTTAAAATGTAAAACGAAAAATGTAAACTTATTTTAAAAATAAGCTTAGCAAGAATGGATATGACGATGGTGATGATGAACAAGAACAGATGCGAAGAAAAGTAGATTTGAAGCGTTTAATGAATAAAACTGACCCGGCAAAAACCTGTCAAATCTCTGTAGGCTCTTTTGCATATCAAAATTCCTTGTTGAATCATTTCCAATATAGCAGCTTAAAAAACACACTTTTTTGTTCAAGCTTATTGGGAGAATAACATAGATCAGAAAAAAAATCTATAATATATTTTATTTCACCCTTTTTTCTACAAAAGGATTGACATTTTTTTATCGCTCCCTTATCAAATTAAAAATCGCATAAACATCAAGAAGGATTTTTTAAAAATGCTATCCCGAATTTTCTCCTGCAAAATTGCAATGCCTTTTGTCTGTCTAGCGACTTTCAACGTTGGGATTGCTCAAGAAGCTTACCCTAATAATAACATCCCCCAATATGAAAGTGCTTATTCACAAGAAAGCTATTATCCTTCTCATCATTCATACCATCCTCAAGATCAGAGAGGTGAATACGCCCCTTATCCAGATCAACAGCAAAGCTTTTATCGCCAAGATGAGCAAATGATTCCTCATCAAGGGTATTACCCAACAAGACATCATAACCAGCCAGCGAATCCCGACCTGTACGATCAGCAAGAATACGATCCTCGCCAAGCAGCACCTCATGAAGGACCCCTCTATCCTCGACAAGGAATGACACAGCAAACTTACCCAAATCCTCAAGCACATTCTTTTATTCACGGTGGACCTCAATACGAACCACAGTATGAAGAGCAACCATCTGATTATTATCCTAATCAACAACAAGGTGAACCTTATCACCACGCACCCGGACATCAACCACGTCGAAATATTCCTAACCGACAATATCCCAATGAGCCATACCATAATGGCCCTCCCTATCAATCTCATGGAAGTTATCCTGAGCAACCTTACTCGCGTTACCCCCAACACGACGGGCCCTATCACGAAGCTCCCATGTATCATTCTCCAGGCTATTCTCCTAATCAAGCCCCTTATCATGACGAAGAGCCTGTCTATGGAAGTGAGGGCAATTTACACATATTGCAAGCTCCAAATGAGGAACAAACTCCCCCGCCTCCTTATGATGGGTACCAAATCGATGATTCTCTTAACACACCAAGATGGTGTCAATTTTCTGAGTTTGGATATGTGCGTGGAGCTTATACCTTTGGTGAGGGAATCGGTATTCGACATAATTATTCAACATTAACAGCCCTTTTTGCCCCTCTCGTCCCCTACGATGATTATTATCCCTTTTTAGATCTACGAGCCCACTACATCAAAAATAAACGTTGGGCAGCCAATGTAGGCGGAGGTCTTCGATGGAGAGATTGCATGACAGGCTTCATCTTTGGAGCAAATCTGTATTATGATTATCGCAATACAACTCAGACGGATTTTAATCAGTTTGGATTTGGACTTGAATTCTTTACGAACTGTTTTGAAATGCGCTTGAATGCTTATTTCCCTGTGGGAGATGTTACTCATTGTGAAGACCATGTCTTCAGCGATTATATAGGCCCTTACTATGCTGTATGCGGCTTAACTGAAATTGCTCAAAAAGGTGTCGATCTCGAAGTCGGACACACCTTCTGGAAATGTCCTTACTTTTCTGTTTTTGGAGCCATCGGTGGCTATTATTACACAGATGTTTGCGGACATCGCCACCATAACCATAACAATGAAAAGCGGTGGGGAGAAAAAGCTCGTGCATGCATTAACGTAGGCTCTCTTTTAAGTCTTCAAGCCCGATTTTTTCATGACAATCACCAAAATAGTTTTTGGCAAGGAATGGCCATGTTGTCAATTCCACTTGATTTCTGTTTTGGGATAGCCTTGAGAGAAAATTATAATCGCGTATTCACACAACCAGTTGAACGAAATGAAATGATTGTTAAAAGGAGATATTGCAATTGGTCAAGTAACTGGTAAAAATATTTAAACTATTAATCCTAATTTTTGATTAGAGAAGGAAATTTATGCTAAAAAAATGCACAACATCACTGCTTGTTGCCCTGACAGTGTTTTCGAGTAGCTATGCATGGGAAGAGCATCAAGGAATAGAGGCTAAAAAAAAGCCTCCCGCAACTAAGCCGGGGCCTCCGGGGCCTCCAGGGCCACAAGGCCCTCCAGGACCTCCGGGAGTTTTTCATGTAAGCTATGCCTCTGCTTATGGCGAAAGGCAAACGATTGATTCAAACCATGTATTTATACCCATCACATTTGAGCATCAACGAACAACCTCTATTGGAATGGAACATCCTGTTTCGAACCAATACGAACGGTTTAAAATTCAAAACAGTGGTGTCTACCATATTGGTTGGGCCATAACAGCAACAAGTGAAAGTGACGATGAGATCGAGATCTCTCTTTTCAATGTGACTCAGGGAGCTCCTTTTCAGTCTGATACATTGGGAAAAGCTAGTTTGGTGGCAAACCAAGCTCAAGTCATCTCTGGACAGACCATTGTCCCTTTGACGGCTGGTACTCTTTTTGAATTGCAAGTAGCGAGTTATTTTGGAAATGCCCTTATACAACCTTCTATTACAGTCATGCAAATTGCTCCGTAAGTGTGTTTTTCACTGAACAACCTGAGTTGTTCAGTGAAAATAAAAATAATTTCAAACAAGACTGATCAAGGAAAGCAATGTTAAAAAAATCTGTTTTACCTTTTATTTGGACTCTAATGCTTTTCACTTCTGAGATGCATGCTAAATGCGAAAAGCCCGCACAAGGCCCTAGAGGGCCAACTGGAGAGCCAGGCGCTCAAGGCCAATCTTTAAGCTTAAGCTCAGGATATGCTTCTAGCTATGGAGATTTGCAAGTATTAAATTCGGGAAATTATTTTCCTCTTCATTTTAATCATGCACGTGTAACGCCTGCCCATATTGCGCATCCGTTTAACCATAACGACACCTTATTTCAAGTGCAAAAAGATGGAATTTATCTTATTGGGTGGACGTTTATTCTTTCTAATGATGTGGACGATATCGTTTCATTAGGTCTTCAAAATGTCACACATATGATTAATATTCATCCTTTTCCACAAATGGAAACACATTTAGCAGCTAATCAAACCAAGGTTTTGTCAGGCCAAACGATCGCTCTATTACAAGCAAAAACAGTTGTTCAATTTGAAATTTTGAGTCAAGAGGGAAACTTAAAAGTCTCCCCCTCATTGATTGTGATGCAAATCGACGCAGATTAAGCCGCCGGTTGCAATTGTTTTTGAACGGGGCTTGGCCCCATTTTAATTTGCACTCGATTCTTTAAAAAATACACGGCAGTAAGCCATCCAAGAACAGAAATAATAATGATTGGAGTGAGGAAATGTGCGATACTTAAAACAGAACTCACACTCATGCATTCCATAAGCCCTACTTGAATCCAAGAAGAACCAGATTTTCCAAAACGTGAAGCCACAACATCCACTGCGGCCTTCCCTTTTGTTTTCGTTTCTTCATCCAATGAAATGTAAGCCATCTCCTTGGTCGGATCAAACAAACAGTATTTCATCGATTTGCATGCCACATTATGTAAAGCACCACAAATCACAATAAGAGTCAAAGCGCTTGTTCCTATCGCCATAGGTGATTCCGCATAGTAGGCTTGAGAAAGATAGGTACCTAAAAAAATCGCGGAAACAACTCCAAGTACAATTGGAGTTAATTTGGCACCACCGCCCCACCCAAAAGTTCGAATAATATTTCCCCCAGCAAACAATGAGAGGAAAAGAGATAGCCACCCTGTAATAGAAGAAATAAGGCCCATAAAAGCTTGATAATCATTCGAATCGGGGTACTTCAATTTTAGCGTCGCTTTCCAAAGGACTTCAACCATATTCACAGAAAGACTATAGCCGATCACCATCAAAGCAATGCATCCTAAATTGGGAGAAAATAGAATGTGGACTAAACTTTCTTTCAAAGACAAAGCTGTATCCTTCTTTTCACGCGCTACAAATTGCTCACCATTTTTGGCAATGTTCCGATCCATTAACCAATATACACCAATAATCACCAAATTCACCAAAGTCACAAAACCCATGAGATACTGAATTGTCAATAAATACTGGCTATTCACAAAAGATTGCGTAAAATACCAAATCAGGTAGCCCGCAGCAATGATTCCGACATGCCCACCCGCCGATAAGATCGTGTAAAATCTAGAGGCTTCTTTGATCGTATTAATTTGATTTGCAAATCCCCAAAAAAGTAGGCCTATTACGACTCCACCCCAAAGTTCTGCCATGAGAAAGAATAAAGAATCCATCCAATTGCGATAGACAGCCACCCAATGCCCTCGTTCTTCTCCAAGTACAGAGAGCAGCCAATTGGCAGATTCTGTGGGAGAGAGTAAATCGCGATTGGGATAAAGGAAAAAGCCATATATAGCAAAAAAGGCAAGGAATGGAAATAAAGTGAAATAAAATAACCGGGAGGAGGAAAGATGATTGCTGAGCTTGGAATAAACAATCATAAAGAGAAAAGCAAAGAACAAAACAAAAGAGCCTTTTAAGATCGGGATAGTTTCGGCTCCAAACCCTTTTGTCACAATTAAGGTATCTTTCGTCGCATGAAGAATTGCAAAGTTGAATGAAACACAAAATTTTAAGAGGATGAGAGAAAACACTTTTTTATTTTCGAAACAATGAACAGGCCATAATCTCCTGCGCCATTTGCTTAATTCGTCGGAAGGCTCCGCACTGTGTTCGTCTATGTGAGAAATACAACTCATGTTAAAAAATCTCCTATAGAGAAACTTTCACTGTTATGTATCATGATTAATGGGATATTTTTTTGCATCAAAGTCCAATAACTATTAGCAGTATATTTTTTTTTGCTTTCCAAAAAAGGCTATCAAACAAACAGTTTTTATTCAAGAGGTTTAAAATAAACACATTCGCTCTTCTTCGGACCTCGTAATTTTGCTTATATGTTTTTTTTACAAACCATTTATCGAAATCTGAAGATAATCATTTCCCCAAAAAAAATGATTTCTTATCCCTCTACGACGCCCAATAATCGAATAGGCGCTTCGGTCCCACATGTGCGAATAGGAATCACCATCACATGTCCTCCAGTTGGAGGCATTTGAAGAGCATTCGCAATATTCTCTACAATAAATTTACCCGCTCCTAAAATGAGCGCATGTACCGGAAATCCTTCAGTGGAACGGTCTGGTGAAAGCGTATCAATTCCTATTCCAGCTATAGATTTGGAAATCAGATATTCTGCTGCAGATTTTGAAATATTGGGAAATTGGTATTGATTATGATACTTAACGGGCTCTTCCCAATATTTGTCCCAACCCGTACAAAAAACCACAAAGTCATTCGGCCTTAGCTCTCTATGTAATCTTTCAAAATTTTGAATATCCTGAGAATTAATTGTATAATGCGCATGCGCTCGATCTGAAACATCAATCACTACGCAGGGTCTAATCAATGACTCCAAAGAGAATCCTTCAACCGTCTTCCCCCCTGAAATACAATGAGCAGGAGCATCCATGTGGGTTCCCACACCAGCAAACATTTCAATGTGCTGGACAACGAATAGGTCCTGTGGATCTGAAATGGTAGCATGTTGAAAGCCACATGTCATATCCCAAGTGGGGATAGTATCTTTCAAAACATGTGTCAAATCTATCCACTTAAAAATGGATAGAGAGAGAATCTTTTGCAGGTACACCCTTGAAAAGGCAGATCCTTGCTCCGACTTAAATAGGGGCTTAAATCCCTGAGCTCGATAAAAGTTAAATGTATGGAGAGACGCGGGATGATTTTCCCTGGGACTCAGAGTTTCTACGGTTAATGAACAGCATCCCTGTGACAAACAAAATGCCTCTGCATAAAGCATTAAGGCTCTTCCTATTCCTTTTTGACGATCCTCTTTTTTAACTCCTAGCCAAAAGAGATGAGCTGTCTTTGGATAGGGAAATGCAAGGCAAATTAGTCCCTTACACTCTGTATTTTGAATCCATCCGAAACAACATTTTTCGCTCACATCTTGCGCATAAACGTCTGAAATCCCAAGCTCCTCGGACAAAGTAACAGTCATTTCACGGAAGGCTTTCTCGGCATCTAAAGGATTTAGCTTAAAGATAGGCTGCATCGATTTGCCTTTATGCCGCATGTTGAGGAGATAATGTCTTTGTCGCTCGAATGCCGTAAATCACGGCACTTAATAACACACCGATGCCAAAAAATTCTCCAAGTGGGGGCAAGCGCTGTTCAAACGCATAAACAAACAGTAATCCAAAAATGGTTTCAAAAATGGTCAGTTGTCCAGCCATTGTGACCGGTAAATAAAGACTTGCTTTATTCCAAAGATACGCACCAAACCAAGAACATACCACACCTAAAATTAAGCAACCGATTAAAAAGCGATATAAAGCCGAATTGAGAGTGGTATATTTTTCTAATTCAAAATCACTAAAAAAGAAAAACAATCCAAATCCCCATAAAAAAGCCCAGAATAGAGTGGAAACACCAACTAAGGTAGACCATGTTGTCGAAGTCATTTCTGGAGTACTTTTTAAGAATTGTGAATTGGCAACCACATACCAACTCCAAGCAAAAACAGAGACAAAACTTCCGATAATTCCAAAACCATATTCAGAAAATGATTGAGCACCTCTCAGATAAGGAAAATTAATGCCAATCAATCCCAATAAAATAAGAAGGGAAGGAAGAATTAAACTTTTAAAATTTCTTGAGTTTTCCATCCAACTTCCATAAAAAGAAATTGTGATGGGACTAATGCTTAAAACGAGAGTGCATACGGCCGGATTTGAATAGCGCAATGCCAGAACTAAACAAGTATAGTACAGGACCGTGGACACAAAAGAAAAACCAAGCGCACGCAACCAAATCTCTAAAGGATAGGATTTTCTAAGCTTGCTTTGGCTTAAAAAAATACTGAGAGAAATGAAACCATAGACAAGATATCGCCCCAAAACAACCTCAAAAGAGCTAAACTCATTCATCAGTTGCGGAATAATAAATATCAATCCCCAGACAAAACAGGCAGCTAAAGCAAATACAATTCCCTTGAACATAAATGAAATCAATCTTAAAGTTTAAATAAGCTTTGGGCAAACATGCAATTTATTTTATAGAATGATTCAAAATGTCGCAATTATTTAGTAAATAAAGGAAGATTATGCGTTTTATTTTTCTTTCTCTAACCCTACTCTTTAATCTAGCATTTCACAATGCCAAGGCTGAGCAATCTATGATTTCAGATAATTCGCATGATTCTCCCCCTAAGTTTTTATATAAAATCATCTCAACAGATGACTGGCAAAAAAGCATGCAAAGTAAAAGCATTGTGCTTTCTCCGATTGATAAAGACTTTATCCATCTCGCCGAAGAAGAACAAATTTCTCATATTGTTCAAAAATTTTGGTTTGGGAAAAATTACGTTCTATTAAAGCTAGCTGCGAACAAATTAAAAGGACGTTTGATCTATGAAAGGAATCCTGGAGGGAAGACAAAATATTTTCATCTCTACGAAGGTGGGATTTTTTTTGATGCCGTCTTAGAAGCAACAGTGGTTAAGGTTACTAGATGAAAAAAAACAAAAGTGTGATTTACACACCTTTGTTTCGCTTTAACATTAATGAAATCTCTTGCGCGCGATACAATGAAAGCGACGTGTTGGAAGCTCTCGGAAATCAAATTGCTCGAACCACTGAATTTCAAAGTTTTTCAATAAATCCATAATCGCTTGCACCGAGTAATGTCTAACAACAAATTGATTCTCGGCAACATGCAATCCCCAATCATTAAATTCTTTGAACCCATTCACATAATTTCCCTGAGAAAATGAATGCTCACAAATTAAAAAATCGGAAACATAAAGAATTCCTTTGTTTTTCAAAACTCTCCAAATATCTGCCATTAGCAGTTCGCGTTCCAGCGCATTCGATATATGATGAAGAGCTGAAGAGAGCACAACCGCGTCAAGAGAAGCATCTAAGCAAGGGATGTGCATTCCCTTTTCCAGAACACGTAGATCCAGCTCTGGATAAATGAGTTTCCCTCTTTCGATAGCGATTGAAGAGGAATCAAATCCGATGAGATTTCAGTATCCGTTAGCTTTAAATTCATACAATAAATGGCCCTGATTGCACCCATAGTCCACAATTTGAGACTGCAAAGTCAAAAAGGGGTGCAACTTATCTAGAAAAAAAGATTCTTCACATTCTTTAGCAACGATCATATTCCAATGTTCTTGAGCTAACATAAGATCTGTCCTGATATAAATAATGTTTTGTGTAATATTACAAATTTTTCCTTAGAAAATACATTTTAGATTGCTTTTCATAGCCTTCTCTAATGAATTCGACGTGATATCCTAGCTTTTGATAAAAAGGGAAAGCTTCCCAATCCATCGTTGTAACGGTTAAAAAGGTACAATTTCTTTCCTTGGCCACCTTTTCTGATTCTGTCATTAAACGGGTGCCCCATCCCTGATTTCGAAGGGGTTTGTCTATCCATAGCATGTCGACATACAAACAACCATAGTAAGTTACCCCATGAAGCCCACCCTTGATATTTTCTTTTTCATCTTTAATAAAGATCCCAAAAGAACGGATGGGAGCCATGTGCTTTGCAGCGTAAGCTCCCTTATTGATTCCTTGCAAAAGCGTAGAAGCTTCTTTTTCAGAAACCTCTTCATTTATTTGTAAAGTGAACGGCATAAATTTTATTTCGCTATTGGTTCAAAAACATTCTCTTTATTTTTATTTATCTCTAACCAACGCTTTTGTTTATCCGTAAGCATTTTAATATGCTCTCCATCTAAAAATGGTTTCGCTAAATGAAAGGCTTCGCTTGGTAATTGGGGTAATAGCCTACGTGTTCTGAGACTACTTTCAGGCCACATTTTATCGAAACTTTCTTTTGTAAGCTTCGAATAGTCAAAAGCAAGAACTTGCTGATCACTTAAAGCGGTCCAGTGTCCTTCCAAAAAGAATGGAATGAGTTGATAGAGCTTTTCTATGGGTAATACTTGAATCTTTTTTTCGAAATTTGAATTCTGAGCTGAAAAAATTTCATAAAATATAGCCGAGTCAATCTTCGTATAGTCTAATTGACTTAACACACCCAAACTTAGCTTTCCCCAATCCCCTTCTGTAAAATACGGAATAAGTGCGTTTATCGATTGTATAGATAATTTTTCCAATAAATTCCATTTTTCCTCGCTTTCTCGACTAAATATTGACTCAAATGCCTTTTGATCAATTTCGTGTTTTGAAAAGTCAAAATAAATGATCTGTTTTGGAGTTAACTGTTTCCAATGTCCGGTGTAAAAATGGGGATAAGCATGGTAGATTTGATGCGTGGATAAGGATTTAATTAAATCATAGCCCAATGTTTTGCTAAAAAACCTCTTTAAAACATCCTGATCAATTTCAGAAAAATCTAACTGGATAATCTGATCTTTGGCCAAATAATCCCAATGACGGTCCGTAAAATATTTTTTCACATAGTTAATCTGAAGATCGCTCAATTTTCGAAACAACTTAGGAATCTTAGGTCCATTAAAAATGGCATCAAAATCCGTTTGTTTCATCAGAGAATAGTCAAGACCTAAAATTTGATCTTCGGTAAATTTTCTCCAATCTTCTACTGAAAGGAATTTTCTGATCTCGTTTATTTGACATGAACTTAAAGCTCGTAAAAGCGCATCTGAACGTTCAGATTGATTAAAAATTGCCGCAAAAATTTCTTCGTTTTTAATATGAACAAAATGTAAGGCCAAAATTTGTTCATCTTTTAAGCGAGAAAATAATCTCGGAGGAATATTATTGACACAGTTATTAATTTGTATTGAAGTCAGCATGTGCACACGTGATTCAGAAATGAAGAACATCTCAATTTGCTCTGTTGACATATGCTTTATCTGAAGATCTTGGATAACTGAATCTGAAAATAAACAAAAAGCAAGAGGAGGAAGATGGGTCATCCATTCGTTAATCCGTTTTGCCCCTAATTGATATAAATGAATCAAAGAGATCCCTTGAATGTGTTTTGGAGAGACTATGGTAGAGTCTAATTTCTCTTTGTGCTTCTCAGCTAGATCAATCAGCCTTTTTCTTAAAACTCTTTCAACAAATTCCGGGTCAACATGTCCTATTATTGTTAACGTTAACAGCGGAAATTCTTTATCTGAAATAAGTCCGAATTTTAAAAATGATTCTTTCCATGCGGGAATAAAATCCCCCAAAATTAGCTCACAATGGCGAATACTCTCTAATCTTTTTTTAAGTTGCATTGCTTGGTCGAAATTTTCCAATCGCGTCGACATAGCCTTTATTGCAACATTTGTTGAAGAACAATCCATCACCTTCAGAAAATCTACAAGTGGAGTATTTAAAAATTCCTCAGACAGAAAATATTTTCTCGCTAAAGGCTTATTTAATGCATGCTTTTCCGCATTGATTTGTAAGCTTAAAATAGGAGGAAGTTCTTCTTCCTGCTTTATATCGGCCTCAGTTTTTACATGTTTTATGACCGATTTTTTTTTATTTACAGAAGGAGATGCATGACCAAAATTATTCCTTCCTACATCGATTAAAAGAGCAAAACGTATACCTGTCTTGTTTCTTTTTATATACTTTCGAAAACGTCGAGACAAATAGATAGATCCAAAAGAAAAAAGAAGGGATAAACCCGCAAAAACCTTTCTAAACGCCATTTCACGCTTTGAAAAAAGCCGCACTTTTTTTGCAACTAACTTATAGCGCCTACCTTGATAGTCTTCTCCAACGGGAAGAGCATTTTCATCGATAATTCGATCTTTATCCTCAAATTGGACTTCACCCCACTTAGAAAAAGAATCCATTTCCTCGAGGCTTTTTATAAAGAGAACTCTACTCATAGTCATTTCATTTGTTTAAATCATTTGGTTCGTAATCGATCATGTTTTCATAATTCTGTGAGAAGGTTTTTTTTCTTAAAACATTTAAAAACCTTCTTTAATTCCTCATTTTTCAAAATCAAAAAGCAAAGATAAGAGAATAAAGTTTTTTTAAGAATTGGCGCAAGTAAATATGCAATCCTAATTTTACATTGTCATTCTCTCAAAAAACTTGATCCACAAAAAAATACCTTTACCATTAATACCTAAATTTTTATATCAAAATTTTAAGAACCTCATTTAAGGGTTATTTCAAAAAGTTTTAAAATTCGAAATGTATATGTGAGGATTCCACGATAAATGAAAAAGCGCGCCTCCCTTTTGCTCATTTTGTTGTTTCTAATGCCAGTCCATTTATTCGCCATCCGATGTTGTCCTACCCCTTCTGGCCCTCCTGGAATTCCAGGTCCCATAGGCCCTACCGGTCCCACAGGCCCCACTGGTCCTGCGGGCCTCAATGGAATAAGTCCGATAGGTCCGACGGGTCCGACAGGTGTTCAAGGCCCTACAGGTGCGGCAGGAACCAACCTTTTGAATATTTGCTTTCCGGGAGCATTCATCTATGGACGCATTGCAATGCCTCTCTCTGGAAGCGTTACAGCACTTGGCCCTGGATATCTTTATACCGCCACACCAACCTCACTCACGATTTTTTATGCACCTGCCGTATTTGGGAATAGTGCCACGGCAGAAGGATTGCGAGGGGGAGCAACATCCGTAAGAGTCACACGTACGGGAGCTGAAGATTCTTCCATCATTATTTACGAAGTGGAACCTCCAGGCGCAGACTACATAAATTTTTTTATCACAAACTGCTCCTCCTTATAAAACACTATGAAAAAATATTTACTCATTACTCTTATCTTTTTTTTCTCTATCCATCAAGCAACTCACACTAATGAATATTTTAAAACTTATCTTTCTTATAAAGGCGGAAATGATGGATTGGGATATCATTCAAATTATGCTTCTTTGGATTTAATGTGTTTCCCACTGCCTCTCGAAGACATAACGACATTTTCAGATCTCAAAGGGCATTGGTTGACTCGACATCATTATGCAGTCAATGCAGGCGTAGGATTTAGAAAGATTTATGCTCCTCAAACTATTTGGGATGCAAATCTTTTTTATGATCATCCTAAATCTAGCTATGACCATTACAATCAAGTCGGACTAGGATTAGAATTATTTCATGAATTATGGGAACTTAGACTCAATGGAGCCGTCGCTTTGGGACACACAACAAAACGGAATAAAACATTTGTTTATACCGATGTTTTTTTTGTAAAAAGACACTTTCACGAATATGCATTCTTATTTGTAGAAGCGGAATTAGGTAAAAAATTTATTTTTTTTGATAACATTTCCCCTTTCATGGGCATAAGAACCTATTATACGTGATCTCGATTCAAAAATAACGCACTTGGAGGTATTTTCAAATTGCGAGATACTTTTTATAGGTATTTCACTCTAGAAATTTCCGGAACATATGATCGTATTTTGCACTCTTGCTGTGCAGGCAAGTCTAACCATCTAATTTCCTTGGAATTGGAGAAATTGTGCCTCATGTCACGAATTGTTATATGAGCGTGTTTATCGAAATGAAATTATTCCGTTAAAAAGATCCTGCTATTGGACGAAAATTACTAAAAGGCTCTTCTAATGAAAAATTTATATGATTTACCGTTACGCATATCCCTTATGCTAACAGTTTTTCTTTGCTCTCTGAGCCAACTTGAAGCGAGCAGTTGTATTCCGGGACGCAAAGGATCTCCAGGAGCTCCAGGAGATCCAGGACCAATGGGACCAACAGGTCCAACCGGAGAAGATGGCCCTGCAGGAGCCACAGGACCGGTAGGCCCCACAGGTGCGACAGGCCCGGTAGGCCTTCCGGGAAATCAAAAGCTGAATGTTTTACCTTGTTCAGGTCAAACGACCATGATTCCTATATCCATTACGCTGCCTCCCCTCGGAGCCTCTTCTGGATCAACAGTTTTTTTTACTTATACGGCGACTCCTACACAGCTCACAATTGACATGGCAAGCTCAGACCAATTTGCTTTGGTTGTGATGCCAGGCTTAACGACTTTGACTGATCAAATTAGTCACACAGTGACCCAGACAGCACCTAATACTTTTGAGATTAATTTAAGTGATGCAGCAGACTATATAGGGATTGCACTAATTGGCTGTCCACCCGTTGACTAAAAATCTTGAGGATATCAACATGCGCAAACAGATTCTCGTAACAACATTATTTTTAACAATTTGCTTTAACAATTTATGCGCTACCCAACATGCAGCGACAAGTATTGCTGACCCAGAATCTGCACAAGGACTTTCAGGCCCTAATGGTCCAAAAGGCCCTACAGGTCCTATGGGACCGACGGGCGCAGCTGGATTGCCAGGTTCTCCTGGGATGACAGGAGCAACTGGCCCTACGGGTGCAACAGGACCATCAGGACTACAAGGAGCTGAAGGAGATACCAATGTTTCGATTTACTGCTTTACCAACCTTACATTTGGAATTATTGACTTTCCCTCTGCAGGAACAGGACAAGGTTACACGTGGGAAACCTCAGCAAATTCTGTGATTTTAAATTTTCTTCCCCCTTTTACTTCTAATGTTACCGTTGTAGCAGAACCCTTTTATTTAGGAACAGCTGGTGCTGCCATTATACCCTCGATCGAACGCTCAGGAAGTTCTGTTACAATTAACTTCACAACGGGTGGTGTGCCGACAACGCCAGACCAAGTACGCTTTATTGCAGTGGAATGCGGCGGTTAAATCTTTTTGCTCTTTTGATGTGTTAATCCTTAACACATCACAACAGTTACATCAATTTTTTTTGAAAAAAACAAAACTTCTTATTAAAAGATTCGGAAATTAAACAAGAGATTAACAAACAGCTTGTTTAATATTCTGCTAATTTTTGTAAAATGATGAAATATAGTAACTTGGAGTATATGATGACTGTTCATAATGTAAATCATCCGCTTAATTTCCCCAATGAAACGTCTACTGCCCAAAAACCTCAGCCAACATCTAAATCGCATTCATTTTTAAAAATAATGAATAAAAATAACATCAATTCTATTCCTTCTTCATTTAAACAAATTCAGCCACATACCCATATGATTATTCCCCCCATGAATATCGCCCGCAGCATCGCTCCTGAAGCTAAAGGGATGTCATCATTGCCCTCCACTGTATATGTAAATGGCCGGATTGTTTTTACTGCGGGAGAAAAATTAGAACAGAAAGAGGCTTTTATGCACCTTTTAAAAAATATTTACTTGTCTGGCTTTAAAAATTTTGGCATCCAGTCGATTTCCCTCACAAACGACCTCGATCTTTTTTTAAAAAAAATGACCGAGCAAACAGAAACCGGCATTCAATTTCAACAAAACATTAAAAAATATTTATGTGCGTATAGCATCATACATTTTGGCAAATTAAAAGAACTTTTTAGCAATGAATTTCCATCTACTATTATACAGTGGGATTATTTAAAAAAATGCATGAAAGAAATAAAGAAAAAGTCTCAGCATTTGCGAGAAACTAATCCACAAGAGCTTGAAAGAATTGTGACGAATTATTTCATAAAACTCATTATTTACAGCAACAGCTCTTTTCAAAATACCTTAGATTTTCAATCTAATCTTCTTGCAAAGATGACAAATCAAGACCAAGAAAGCTTGCAATTTCAAGAAATTGTCTCTTGCTTAGCAATACGTCAAAAAATCACCTTAAATGGTGATTTAAGGAAATTAGAAAATTTATTCTCTAAGCAATTTCCTGATATCGCGATCAATTGGAAAGAATTCGAAAATTTCATATTAAAAACAAAAGAAAATTTGGATGAATTTTACCAGGATCACGCCACGTATAAAAAATTAATGTTCACTGAGTTCATAAAATACTTTGTTCCCGCTTATGAAATTTTGCAATTCATGACGATTAACCAATTGCAATCCATTAAAATACTCCTAGAGAGCATTTTCCCACGCTTTAACGATGAAAATAGCAAGCAAAAAATGGTCATTCGTGACTTTACACCCATAGATGAGAGCCATAAAAGTGCTGAATATTGGATAAACTGTGATGCGAAAGGCTTCTCGAATACATTAGTGAAAAATAAGGGGATTTATCCAAAACAAAAAAATGGACTCCACGGGCATGACACAACACAAAAAATCGCGACGCTTTATCTAAAATGGATGGTATCTAAACCATCGCAAAATGAACTTCACACACAACTCACTCTTGATTCTTTAGAGTTGACTCCATATGGAGAGAATCAATTTGAGAAAGTTGTGAAAAATTTTAGAAAATGGGAGATGCCACAAAATGTGACAAACTCCACATCGGAGAAGACGTATATCAAACTCAGTTTTGTATCACTCTAAGGCTTACTTTAACGAAGCGATGTCGATAACAAAGCGGTATTTCACGTCGCTTTTCAACATCCGCTCATAAGCTTCGTTGATTTTTTGGATCGGAATCATTTCAATATCTGACACAATGTTATGCTGGGCGCAAAAGTCCAGCATCTCTTGAGTTTCTTTGATTCCGCCAATGACAGATCCTGCAATGCTTCGACGCTTTAAAATAAGAGCTTCTACAGACGGAGAAGGGTGAGGGGCAGATGGGAGGCCAACCAAGCATAGGGTCCCATCTCGCTTAAGCAATTCCAAAAAAGCATTCAAATTATGGGGTGCAGCAACCGTATTTAGAATGAAGTCAAAACTATTTACGTGTTTTTTCATTTCATCTGGATTTTTTGACACAACAACTTCATCAGCTCCCAGCCGTTTTGCGTCTTCTGTTTTACCTGGAGAAGTAGTAAAAACGACCACGTGAGCTCCAAGGGCATGCGCAAATTTAACGCCCATATGCCCCAATCCTCCGAGCCCCACAATTCCAACCTTATCCCCCTTCCCCACTTTCCAGTGACGCAAAGGAGAATAAGTGGTGATTCCCGCACACAATAAAGGAGCTACAGCAGCTAAATGATCTTTTAGTTTTTCTGAGACATGGAGGACAAATTTCTCATCCACTACGATTTGTGTGGAGTAACCTCCATACGTCATTTTTCCATTATGCTTATCCTGGCTGTTATATGTTAATATCCCCCCATTTTCACAGTATTGCTCTAGATTCTCACGACAACTTGCGCAACTTCGACAAGAATCCACCAAGCATCCTACCGCTGCTAATTCACCGACTTTGAAAGAGTTGACTGCATTCCCCACTTTTGTTACTTTTCCTACAATCTCATGTCCTGGAACCATCGGATACACGGAATTCTTCCACTCATTTCGGGACATGTGCAAATCTGTATGGCACACCCCACAATACAAAATTTCAATCTGCACATCATGTGGGCCTGGTTCACGTCGTTCAATACTAAAGGCTTCTAGTGGTGTTGTGGCGGATAGAGCGGCATAAGTAGCGATTGTTTTGGTCATGTTCCCCTCTGATTAAAATTTAAACTTTACTATAAATTACTCGACCACTCAGCTCTTAGTCAACTCTAATCTTGAGTATTGTTTTTTTAAAGTCTATGATGCACCTCCAAGGATGTTCACCGATGCAAAAACAGGAATACGAAATAGTCATTTTTGATCTAGGAAGGGTTTTATTTAATTGGAATCCCTATCAATCTGCTCAAGATCTTATTCAATCAGACCCTTCATTTGATCTTGCCATTTACACAATCACACAAACACCTTTCTGGAACCTATTCGATTTAGGATATATTTCGTCCAAAGAGATGATCGAATACTTTTCTGAAAAATTTCCATCTCATCATCTAAGTCTTTTTTTTGAAAAAGTCAAAGAAGATTTGACTATTATCGATTTTGGATTAGAGGTCTTAGAAAAAGCTCAAAAAAAAGGCTGCCGAACCTACATTCTTTCCAATCTATCAGGAGAATTTCATGAGTGGCTGACCCATAAATATCCATTTTTGCAGACGTTTAATGGGGCTGTTTTTTCTTATCAAATTCACAAAATGAAGCCTGATTTTCAAATCTACCGATATCTTTTGGATAAATATCAATTAAACCCACAGAATTGCTTGTTTATTGATGATCTTGAAGTGAATGTATTTTCTGCAGAAAAAGTTGGAATCGATAGTATTCTTTTTGAAATAAACGATAAAATTAAAGAACAATTAATCTTAAAAGGTTTAGGATAATACTATCCTTTGAAAATAAACGATCATTTAGTATAATTTATTTATAACAAGATGGTTTTTTTAAAGGAGCATGATATGTCGTCGCCAAGCTTTTTTTCCTGTGTTAGCGATCATTCCAATAAAACAGGCCGTTTTTTAGAAAATTATCTTTACTTAGATGGGATATCTGGAAAGCTAGGCGCTCGCCGATTTACAGTGCTCGAGCAAAACACAATACAAGAAATTAGGCCTTCCTCGCTTTCCAAAAAACAAATTTTTTTAACCATTGCCAAACTCGTTTCATTTACGTTCTTTCCTCTAGCCCTCGTTGCATTGGTTGGTAAAGCCATCTATCGCAAAAATCATACATTTCAGATTTTAACAACTACTGCAGAGAAAAAAGAGCCAAAGCTTCCAGGTGCGCCTCAAGAATACTTAGACAAACAATGGTCAAAATATAAGAAAAATGCCCACGAATTTACTGAAAATGGCGAACCAAGTAATTCTCTCGTTATTTTGGAAGAGGAGTTTAAGAGCGGAGCGAAATCTTGCGTAAGCCCTGATCTGGCATCTCTTGCAGATCTCACTCCCCTGCATGAAACAAATTCAAAAGTCTTTTTTTTACCAAAAAAAAGTAGTCAATACTTTGATGTTTCTAAAAAAGAAGATTTCATTCTTCTAAAACAAACTCTAACAGCAGCTTTCGCGACAGGAAAAGATATGGTCGTTGTGCGCTTTTCAAATCACATCCACACTGTTGCGGCTGGATTTTGCTCTGATGGGAGATTTAAAATCATAGATTCCATGTCACACCCGATATTCAACGTGAAAAAATTTACAACCAAACTTAATCAATTAGGGATTACGGATGCACAAGGAAAAAGAGTGAATTTTCATGGAGAATACATTAATACAAAGATCCAAAGAGGAGGGCATGAGTGCGTCCGCTTTGCGATGCTTTATTGCCATCAGATGGCAAAAAAAAATGATTTAGAAGCCTACCAAGAAGTAAATGGAGCATTTTGTGAAGGAAAACTCACGCAATTTGAAGATTATGAGAGAATTGACGGATCATCAAAGATTAAAAAGATAGATGCAAACCGAAGCATTTACACTAATTTCATGAAGTCTTGGGCTTATAGGACCGTTGGTTTACGTGTGAATTCGTGGCTAGATCTGCCTATTGCACAGTTAAGTCCTAAATGGTCAATTCATGGTCCTTTCATTTACTATAACCTAAAAAATAATGAAGACGAAGTGCCCAAACGCACAATCCCAGTCAATAGAAAAGTTTTCTTCAATGATGGGGATCAAAATATCCTTCTTTCCTCTATCGATAACATGCCAAAAGAACAAGAGATTGTAATTCCTGAAAACGCATCCATTAGAGAACTGATCAACCAACAGCTTTTCACTCAATTTTTACTTTTCATAGATAAAGAGAAAAAACCTCGCATGTTTGGTCTACTTCCAGGACAAAAGTTAGAAGTTAAGGCTCACTAGCGAAAAACATTCAGTTATTTGCCCATTATGCTATAATGAAATTAGCAATTTGCACTCTTGTGTGACCATCACAAACAAAGGAGGACAAAATGTTAAATCCAACAAAACTCGGTCTCGCAGGGGGAATTCTCTGGGGATTATCCATGTTTGTTTGCACCCTTCTTGCCCATTATTTTGGATATGGCACCCACTGGCTTAGCTTGGTGAGTGATGTTTACCCAGGTTATTCCGTTTCATTGCTTGGGTCCATCATTGGACTCATTTATGGATTCATAGATGGCTTTGTAGGTCTTTTCCTTTTGGGATGGCTTTACAACAAGCTATTATAGAATCCGGAAAGATGGAAGTGCGTGCATTTCCATCTTTCTTAATCACAACTCACGACAGGGTTAATCGCCGTGTTATCAGCATCCGTTACCCACCCACCACCTAAAGCTTTATAGAGTTGAACAACCGCGCTGAAATTTTCAGCTTGAGATTGCACTAAATCTAGCTGTGATCTAAAAAGAGATCTTTCCGCATCCAAGACGGTTAAATAGTCGACCTCGCCTTCTACATAACGCAATTTTGCAAGTTGGAGGTAATCACTTAAAACTTTTACCTGACTTGTATGCTCAATGACTAATTGTTGATTTTTTTGACACGCGATCAAAGCATCATTTGCTTCTCGAAAGGCGGTTAAAATGGTTTGTCGATAAGTAAATAAAAGCTCATCACGGCGCGCCTTTTCTGTTTCTACACGGTAGTAGATTTGCCCTGCGTCAAAAATGGTTTGCACAGCAGAGATTCCATATTGCCAAAATTCTGCTGGTGATGTCAGGAAAAGGCTAATACGATCACTTTCACTTCCATAGATTCCCATTAGAGTAAACTGAGGGAAAAATAGAGCTCGCGCTTGCGTAACATGTGCATTTGCTGCAATTAAGTTATATTCAGCCTGGACAATATCGGGTCGCCTTGTCAATAGATCGGACGGTAAACCAAGTGGAATCTTGACCGGATATTTAAAGGCATCTAAGGCTTTTCCTCGCAAAATGGAGTGAGGGTTTTCCCCTAATAAAATACTAATTAAGTTCTCTTGCTGAGGAATGCTGCGCTCAAATTCAAGCACACTGATGGCCGCAGTTTTAACCTCAGATTCGGCCTGTCTGACCTCAAGTCGTGAAGTTTCTCCTACATTAAAACGATTTACAGCTAGTTCTAAAGATCGTGTTCGAGACTGCAATGTTTTTTTTGAAATTTCTAGCTGCGCATCGAGCTCACGCAAAGTGATATACGCGTTGATAACTGAGGTCACGACTGTAATAATGACCGTACGTCTGGCTTCAATCTGACCTAACATATCAGCGTAAGCCGCATCGGAAGCACTTCGGATACGGCCCCAAAAATCAAGTTCCCAATTTAAATTTAATGAAGCTAAAAAGTCATTATTGATTCGGCTTACCCCAGGAGAGATAGGCGTATTCGAGTTAAACGTATTGATATTTTGGCTTGGTTCTAGAGCTGATGGCAAGGCAATAGAGCTTTTAAAACGATTGTAACTTACATTTCCTGTAAGAAAAGGGAAAAGCGGAGCACTTTCCACTCGATATAACGAATAGTATTCGTATACGCGATTGATGGCGACTTGTAGGTCTTGATTATTCTTGAGTGCAACAGTAATCAATTCATCTAATACAGGATCATCAAACTGCTTCCACCAACCAACATTGCATAACGTGCTATCGTCATTATTTTGCAATCTCCATTCGTCAGGAAGATCAACATATTGACGATCATAATAGGGTCGAATACATCCTATCAACGATAATAATAGAAAAAGAACAAGGGCCCAGCGCTTCATTTTTGGACTCCAGAATCATTTTTCTTTGCTTCAGAATAACTTGCGATCAGATTAAAAAAGAGGGGTACAAAAAATACGGCTAAGAATGTCGCAGCAATCATGCCCCCCATCACTCCCATACCAACAGAATGACGGCTATTTGCCCCTGCTCCAGAGCTAAACACAAGAGGAACTACCCCGAAGATAAATGTAAGAGAAGTCATCAAAATCGCTCTAAAGCGCAATCTTCCAGCTTCGATAGCGGCCTCTCTGATGGACATGCCTTCCTCATGCTTGATCATCGCAAATTCCACGATCAAAATCGCATTTTTAGCAGCAAGAGCAATAATCGTAATTAAACCGATTTGAAAATAGATGTCGTTTGTCATTCCAGCCAACCACACAGACAGGAACGCTCCAAAAATTCCAAA
This sequence comes from Parachlamydia acanthamoebae, assembly GCF_000875975.1. Taxonomy (NCBI): domain Bacteria; kingdom Pseudomonadati; phylum Chlamydiota; class Chlamydiia; order Parachlamydiales; family Parachlamydiaceae; genus Parachlamydia; species Parachlamydia acanthamoebae. Next base: position 50,789 of record NZ_BAWW01000039.1, read on the forward strand.
AGGGATCGCTAAGACAATTACAAGAGGAATATTCCATCTTTCATAAAGACCGGCTAGTATTAAAAAAACCATTAAAAGACTAGCCATCAGCATTTTAGTTGAAGTTCCACCAGCGACCTTTTCTTGGTAGGATTCCCCTCCCCATGCAAATGCCATATCAGAGGGCAAGACTTCTTTGGCAACTTCTTCCATTATCCGCATGGCCTGCCCAGAGCTATATCCTGGAGCCGAGCTTCCATTAATTTTGGCAGAAGGAAAAGAATTGAATCGACTAACCAAATTAGGACCAGAAGTATTCTTTATCGTCACAAGCGACTTTAATGGAATCATTTGCCCTTGAGTGGATTTGACATAAATCTGTTCAATATCCAAAGGATTTTCACGTAACCGGGGCTGTGCCATAATCGTAACACGATAGACTCTTCCAAACATGTTAAAATTGTTTACATAAAATGACCCAAAAAAGCTTTGTAAAGAACTGTAAATTTCACTGATCGGTACACCGAGAGACCGTGCTTTGTCCCGATTAACATCCACATAAAGCTGCATGGCATTCGCATTAATTGTGGATATCAGGTTAACCAATTCGGGTCGTTGCTTCGCTTTTTCAATAAATTTCTCAGTAATCTCTTGCAGATGTGCATAATCCCCTTTTCCTCGATTCTCAATCCAAAATTCGAAACCGCCAATAGTTCCGAGTCCTTGAATGGCAGGGGGATTAAACAATAAAGCTTGCCCTTGTGCGATATGGCTATACTTTTTAGAGAGATCCATCAAAACAGCTTCGGCATGTTCTTTAGGATCTGTTCTTAATGCCCAATCTTTTAAAACTGTAAAACTGGATCCCTGATTTGTACGATTTAAGCTGTCAATAAAGCTAAAACCGGTTAATTCAAAAACCTCTTCAACGGCGGGATTTTGTAAGGCAATTTTTGCCGCCTCTGCGGAAACTTCCTCGGTACGATTTAGGCTGGCACCTTCGGGCATATTAATCATTGTAATCAGATACCCCTGATCTTCTTCAGGAATAAAACTGGTGGGAATAATGTAAAAAAGAACACCTGTTAACCCACAAAAAATTAAAAAACTAAAAATCCCTGTCCAAGGATGATCAACAAGCCACTCTGCACCCTTAATGTAGAAATTGGTAAAGCGATCAAAAAAACGATCAAAAAGCTGAGTAAATTTTGAAGGGGTCTTTTGAGGCTTAATTAAAATAGCGGAAAGTGCAGGGCTCAAAGTCAATGCAACACACCCTGAGATAATGACAGAGACAGAAATTGTCAAAGCAAACTGCTTATATAACTGCCCGGTAATCCCTCCCAAAAACGCCACAGGAAGAAACACGGCACATAAAACCAACACAATCGCAATAATCGGGGCTGTGACTTCTCGCATTGCCTGATGAGCCGCTTCGTTCGCAGAGGTCTTGAGCAGTCGCATGTTCCGTTCTACGTTTTCAATCACAACAATTGCATCATCCACCACAATTCCGATAGCTAAAACTATGCCGAATAGGGTCAATGTATTAATGGAAAGTCCCATGACAAGCATTCCTGCAAACGCTCCGACGATCGAAATAACCATGGCTTGTAAAGGAATAATGGTTAATCGAACATTCTGAAGAAAAACGAAAACAACCAAAGCAACAAGAAAACCTGCCTCAATAATCGTTTTTATGACTTCGTGAATAGAGGCATTCACAAATTTTGTGGTATCATAAGGGATGGAATACGTAATCCCCTGTGGAAAATGACTGGCAATCTCCTCCATTTTATTTTTGATATTTTCAGCCACTTGTAAAGCATTTGCCCCAAACTGTTGATAAACACCAATTGAAATAGTAGGGACACCGTTAAGCTTACTCACCACATTATAATTCTGAGCTCCCAATTGCGCATAACCCACATCTTTTAGATAAACCACAGAACCATTTGGATTCGCTTTCAAAATGATCTGATTAAATTCCTCGGGTGTACTTAAACGCCCCGTACTTGTAATGGAAATGGTTAACTCTGTGGGCCCCGCAGTAGGAGGTTCGCCCAAACGTCCCACAGCATATTCTGAGTTTTGATCAATAATTGCATTGGCTACATCTTGTGTCGATAGCTCATATTTAACTAATAAAGCAGGGTCTAGCCATATTCTCATGGCGTAGGTGCGATCGTTAATAATCGAAACACTACTCACGCCAGGAGTTCGCTGAAGCTCTTCGACAATATTGACAGTGGCATAGTTACTTAGAAAGATTTCATCATACCGATCATCTGGGGATTGAATTCCAATCGCAAGCAAAATAGCTGGCGTTTGTTTTAATATGGTAACACCACTCTTTTGAACTTCCGGGGGTAAAAGAGGCTGAGCAATGCTCGCTTGGTTTTGGACGTTAATCAAAGCTTCTTCAATATCAGATCCAATATTGAAAAAAACGTTTAAGCTATAGTCTCCCGTGTAGGAGCTATTGGAATACATATAGATCATGTTTTCCACATTATTGATCTGTTGCTCTAGCGGTGCAGCCACAGAATTTGCAACCGTTTGAGCACTAGCTCCCGCATAAGATGTTTGCACATTAATTTGAGGGGGTAAAAGATTCGGGAATTGTTCAATTGGCAGAAAAAAAAGTGAAGCCAAACCAGCAAGCAAAATAAAAATAGAGAAAACAGTTGAAAGAATCGGACGATCAATAAAAAAACTGGCTAACATGCGTGCATTATTCCTTAGCAGAGGGAGTCGTTGAAGAAGATTTAGAAGGAGTCCAAGCCCCTTTCACATGCACAGGCACTCCGGGAAATACTTTATTTGTTCCATCCACGATTACTTTATCCCCTACCTCTAAACCATTAGTAATGATTTGGTAATCTCCATACCAATCTCCTACAGATACGTCTTGAGCAGCTGCATTCCCGTGCTTATCAATCAGATAAACAAACATCCCTTCTTTTTTCTGCAACAAGGCTCGCCTTGGGACAAAAATCGCATTTGGACGTTCAATGCCATGTAGTTTAATGCGCATAAATTCGCCTGGACGAATTTCTCCCAACGGATTAGGGAATACAGCTCTGACAAGAAGGGTTCCAGTACTTTGATCGTAAGTTGGGGAACCAAAATCAAGTCTCCCAACTTGTGGATACACAGATCCATCACTGAGAATGCCTTCTACTTGGTAATCATTATTTTTAGGAAGAGTCATCATTTCGAACTGAGGAACAGTAATGGTCTGCTTACTCTGCATTTGTCTAATGCGTAGGATATCGTAATCAGACACACTAAAATACACCCAAATAGGATCTAAGACAGACACTGTTGTCAAAAGATTATTGACACCAGGAGTCACTAAAGCACCTTCTCGATAGTTGGATCGATCCGCATAACCAGTAATGGGAGACGTGATGGTGGTGTAACCTAAGTTAATCTCATTATCTAAAAGTGATGCTTTAGCCGTTTGTAAGGCAGCTTCGACCGAAAGTTTATTGGCAATGGCATTATCTAAGTCTTTTTTGCTCGCAGCTTCTTGCTTATATAAAGGTTCTAAGCGTTGCACAGTTAACTTGGCATTTTCTAATAGAGCCTCTTGCTTCGCCACATCCCCTTTTGATTGCTCTACACGCGCTTGATATTGCTTAGGATCAAGTTGAAAAAGAAGATCTCCTTCATGTACGAGCTGACCTTCTTGATAAGCAATTTTATCCAAATAGCCTTCTACACGCGCTCTGATTTCTACGGGGTGTGAGCTTTGTGCGAAGCCAATATAGTCATACACAACTGGCAATGTTTTAGTTTCCACAACATAATCTGTCACATCAACCGGATTGACAGGAGCCTTTTCGACCTTAGAATCGCAGGAAAAAAGGCAAAAAGAAAGCAGAACAAGGAATAAAAAATGGCGTCGCATGGCTATATCATTTGTTTTGTTTAAAGGATTAGCTATACCCCAATTTGCCTCAAAGTTGCACGAAAAAAATGAAAAGTTTTTTTATAGAGAGGAGTCAGATTTTATTTGCTAGATGGTGCATCAACTTATCTATGAATCTTCGCATATGCACATCTGAACGTTCGTAAGGAATCTGATCCCAATCATACCAACAGATTTGATGAAACTCATCTTTATCGTATTGAAGTGACTCATTGCTGTTTCCTTTGACAACATACCAAAGAGAAACATCTGTATGCAATTGGACACAACCAACCGTATCCGTCACCGTTAAAAAAAAGGGGTCATCGAAAAAAAAATGGGCTTCGATTCCTAATTCCTCAATGATTTCTCGTTTCACTGTTTCTTTAGGATGTTCATTGCGTTCAACATGTCCACCGGGTGGTAGCCACAATTCTGATTTTTTATGATCGACCATCAAAATTTTCTGACTGTTCTGGTCGAATACCACAAAATAAGAAACTAAATGGATGGCTGGATTTGCGGGTTTGAATAAACGAAAAAGCTGAGATCCAGAAGCAATCCAGTTTTGAGTAAATGCAATATGCTCTTTTTCTTGTTGGTCAAATGGTTTAATTGAAGTCACAATTTGTGAAATTGTGGACTGAATTGTATGCATCAAATCAAAACCTTGTTATTTCCTTCCCCCTAGCATAAAAAAGCGAGAGTTTGATTAAAAGTGTTTTCAGACAAACATATAAGTTGACAACTTTCCTCAAAATTTTGTACACAACGATTCAATATTAACCATAGCTATTCAACTCCTACTAACATTACGAAAAGAGGAATAGCTTCTTTAGCAGAATCTTTATTTCTGGAGATTAAATGAATAAAAAAAACCATGAAGAATTTATGAAACGTGCGATCGCACTAAGCAGAAAGGCTTCAATCGAAGAAAAAACGGGAGGGGTTTTTGGTGCCGTAATTGTCAAAGATGGCAAAATCATTGCCGAGGGTTATAACCAGGTGCTTAAGCACAACGATCCCACATGGCACGCGGAAATGCATGCCATTCGAGAAGCTTGTAAAAAGTTAGGAAAGCCTCATTTAGAAGGATGTGATCTTTATACAAGTGCGGAGTGTTGTCCGATGTGTTTGTCTGCAGCCTATTGGGCACACATTGATCACATTTATTACGCAGCAACAACCCACGACGCCTTAAAATATGGAAACTTTGCAGATGTGGATATTTTAGAAGAAATCCGCAAAGAACCCTCCGAAAGAAAAATCTCCTTTACCGAAATCATGCGTCCACAAGCTGTTGAAGTTTGGAAAGAGTTTGCTGAAATGCCTAACAAGGCGTTTTATTAAAATGGATGTCATCGTCATTGGAGCCGGTTATGCCGGCTTAGCCTGTGCTTATGCACTCGCTCAAAAACATTGGAATGTTCTTTTACTAGAAGCATCACACAGACCCGGTGGACGTGCATTAGATTATAGCCTAACTGATTCTCATCCTGTAGAAATGGGCGGACAATACATTTGTAAAAGGCAAAAAAAAATTCATGCTCTTTTAAATGAATTTAGGATTCAAACGTACGAGACAGACAACGAAGGGCAACATTTTTTAAAAAATGATCGCCACAATTTTTTACCACTTGATTCCTTTCATATCCCTGATGAATTTAATGCTGCATTAAATCTGCTTGAAAAAATGACAAGACATGTCAGGTCATCCTCTGCTCAACATTGGAATTCAATTACCTTCCAAGAATGGCTCAATCAAAGCTTGCAATCTCCAGATGCCAAGCAGTTGTTTCGTTTCATGATCAACCAAGGCTTTTCAGTCGAACCTGAAGAGGTGTCATTACTTCAAATGCTTTGGTTATTTAAAAGAAATTATGGGCTACCAACATGGACATTGGGAGGCGCTCAGGCCAGTCGAATCGAAGGAGGATCACAAGCTCTTGCACATTGTCTTTCCGAATCTCTCGGAGAGCGCATTCATTATCGGCAAGCTGTCAAAACAATTATACAAAATCAAGAAGGGGTACAGGTCCAAACGGCTGATCAGCAATTTCATGCTCAAGCAGTTGTGGTTTGCATTCCACCTAATCGCGTTAAAACACTTGCGTTTGATCCGCCTCTCCCTCCGCGATACGCTCAGATATTTGATGCGTTTCAAGTAGTGGGACAAACGCTGAAAATACAAGCTGTCTATGAAAAACCATTTTGGCGTCAACAAGGTTGGTCTGGTAACGGAATCTCCTTAACTGATATTCCGATGTTAACGAATGACAATAGCCCTTTAAACTCTTCTTTAGGCGTTTTATCAGGAATGCTAACCGCTTCCGCAGCATCAAAATGGATGTCCAAAGATCAAGAAGAAAGAAAAAATGCCGTTTTGCAGACATGGGCTCATGTTTTTGGAAAAGAGGCTTTAACTCCCCTTCAATATAAGGAACATGATTGGACAAATGATCCCTTTATCTCCTGTGGACAAGCTAGTTACTTATCTCCAAATGCTCCTCATGAAATTTTGGAAGATTCCGCTTTACCAAGAGTCAATCGCATTTTATGGGCTTCTTCTGAATTGGCAAAAGACTGGAGTGGGTGTTTAGAAGGTGCCATCTATGCCGGGGAGCAAGCGGCTCAAGAAATAGCAATGGTCTTGGAGAGATCGTATGCCTCAATATAGCGAGAATCCCATCATTCTCAGCATTCTAACAGAAATTCCCTCTCTTTCGGAATCGGCATTTACGGATTGGCAAGCACATTTCAATTCCCAAATTGTCAATTTCTCAGGATTTATTAGCCTTGAATTTTTAGCCCCTACTAAAAAGGAAAAGCATTGGCAAATTGTGCAAAGATTTTCTGATCAAGCGAGCGCATCCAAATGGAAGCATTCAAATCCTTATCAGGAACTATTAAAAGAACTCAGCAGTCTAGCTCCAGATGGCAAAATTGAAGAGATTCAGGTGGATGCGGCTAGCTTTGAAGGGGTAACAGAGATCATTATCACGGAAGTAAGCTCTGATCGGGTTGAGGATTACCGAAAATGGACAGCAAAGATTCATCAAGCCGAAGCGAAGTTTGCTGGCTTTCGAGGCGTTTATATTCAATCTCCTGAGGAAAATCGAGGAAAGCATTGGATCACTTTATTGCAATTTGACACGATGGAAAACTTAGACCAGTGGTTGAATTCTTCTGAAAGAAAGACGCTGTTAAATGAATCGGCCCCCTTTATCTCATCGCTTGAAATCCATCGCGTCATCTCCCCTTTTGCCGGCTGGTTTGCTTCCATCGCAAAAGTCAGTGAAATCCCAGCTGTGTGGAAACAGACCATGATTGTGTTGCTTGTGCTCTTTCCTATTGTGATGTTGGAGATTAAATTCTTATCCCCATTCACCGCAGGCCTAAACCTTTCATTAGCCACATTCATCGGCAACATGATTAGCGTATCACTGATTGCCTTTCCTTTAATGCCTCTTGCAATTGGACTACTCGGCTGGTGGCTATCGCCTGAAGGCCGAAATCGTCGACTCTATACGATCCTCGGCACATGCCTTGTCATTGGGCTTTATCTTTTAGAAATTATGCTTTTTTGGGGTTCAAGCTAAAAAAATCTTGCGCACGCACACTGTAGAGGACATGCCGAGATAAGGGATGTTCCAAGGACAATCGAGGGTGATCAAAGTCATCCTCTGGATGATGTTTCATTCCAATTTTTTCCATCACCTTTCTTGAGCGTTCATTTTGAACAGTTGTGAATGAAACAATCTTATCAAGATGTAGTGTTTCGAATCCATATTGCAAAGCAGCCAACGCCCCCTCTGGAGCATAGCCTTTTCCCCAAAAATCATAGGCGAGCCTCCATCCAATTTCAACAGCAGGAGTAAAACTGGCCTCAAAAAGAACTTTTGATAGTCCAATAAATCCAATAAAATCGGAAACGCCAGGGAGTGAAACCGCCCATAATCCCCATCCTTGTTCATCCATTTTTGAGATAATTCTTTGAGCTAATGCATCACTTTCTTCCCGTGTGAGCGTTGCTGGGAAATACTCAAGGACTCGCGGATCTGCGTTGAGCTTAGCAAATGGCTCTAGATCACTCTCTCGCCAAGGGCGCAAGATTAATCGTTCGGTTTTGATCGAGCTTAAACTCGTCATGACCTTCTCCTCTAAAATTTTTTGGGATTTATTCCGATCCATTCGTTTAAACCATAATTTAAATTGTCCTAGCGCCTGGGCTATGAACATCTGATAACCAAAAATTACCTGACAGCCTTTTTTTAAGGCATTTTCAAGGAACAATGATACTTTAGGCTTTGTTTTAATGTCCATGACAAGAACATGTGGAAGAATATCTTCAAAAGCAATAGGCATGGGCACAGACGTGCAGTTAATTAAAATATCGTATCCCACTTGTGCGCAAGCTGGCATCTCATGTAATCCTTTTCCCTGGCAACCAAATGCATGGGCGATTTCGTAGGCTTTTTCTGGAGATCGATTAATAACTGTAACCAAAGCCTTTTTCTGCACTGCTTCATAGGCAATTGCTCGAGCAGCACCTCCCGCTCCAATGATGACGACATGTTTCCCTTGAATTCCACATTTGGTCTCCAAAGCTTCCATAGCACCCATGCCATCCGTATTAAAACCATAGATTTGATCCTCTTTAAATTGCAGGGTATTGACAGCCCCGATTTTTTCTGCCTTCACATCGAGGTGATCGATAAAGGACATGATGGATTTTTTTAGAGGCATTGTGACACTAAGTCCACGAATGGGCAATGCTTTGGCTAATTCGAGGAATGGGGATAACTCGGTACTTTTAACAGGAATTTTTACATAAACAGCATCCATCCCACACGCTGCCAACACAGCGTTGTGTGTTTCATCGCTAATACTTAAATTAACTGGATCTCCGATCAATCCATAAATGGCGGTTTGGGATGTCAATGTGCGGTAGCGGTACTGCTCAATCAATAACTTTGCGGATAACTGTCCTAGAGGATTTTTGGGATCTTCATCAAGAGATGCAAATGTAAAAGGATGGTTAACAATAGGGCCTAAGATCCGACTGATTTGTCCATTAGGTCCCATGCTAATCGGAATCAGTTTTGCATTCTGATTTTTAGACCAAACCAGCAAGCGCATCGTATCCACAGAGCTTTTAGCCGTCACAGCAATTTTATAAAAATGAGCTGGGATTTTTTGCATGTCTGCGTACAAATGATCGAAATTTTCGGGAGTCTCTTGCAAATTGTGATAAGAGAGGATTAACTGGATTTCTGGATGTAAAGAAGAAATATCTCTCACCACATCTTCAGGCATATGGCTTTCCAAATCTAAATAGAACGGCTTTAATGCTGCGAGACGATAAATGTGCTCAACGCGGCTTTCTTCCGATTGATTGAAGTTTCCCCCCTGGGCCTGACTTCTCAAAGTAAAAATCATCGGAATAGAAAAAATCGATTTTAATTCCAGCAAAGAGGTTTCATCCACATTTACAAAAAGGTCTAAACGTAATTCAACAAGATCGGCGTATGGCAAAGCCCTTTCAATCTGCTGGCGTGCTTCTAAGTACGTCGGCCCTTTAATGACGACACAAATCATGATTCATCCATTCTACAGCTTTTCTTATGGTTTCATCTTCCACGGAAATGCAAGCCTCTTTAAAAGGGCTCCCGATTTCTTGTAACATCACAAAACGGGGTTTCCCGTTTAACGATTTTTTATCTAAAATCATCGCATCATATAGTGTTTCAGCAGAAAAAGGGATTGGGAGTTGCAAAGGAAGCGCATATTGTTTCAAAATTTGCCAAATTTTGTCAAAAGACGCTTGCTTAAGATACCCATTGAGGACAGCCAAATAGCTTTCTACAAGTATTCCTATAGCAACAGCCTCCCCATGGGATATTTCGTAATGCGTTAAATGCTCTAAAGCATGCCCAATGGTGTGCCCAAAATTGAGCAAATGCCTTTTCCCATTTTCTTTTTCATCTTGCTCCACAATACTTTTCTTGATTAAACAACTATCGTAGATAGCTTTTCGCAATAACGAGGGCTCTAAGGCTAATATTTGATCCGAATGGTTTTCTAAAAAATTAAAATAAGAGGCGTCTGCAATAGCTCCATGCTTAATCATCTCCACAATCCCATTTCTTATCTCATTTGAGGGCAATGTGCTCAATGTCGATAAGTCCATCAATACAAGCTTAGGTTGGTAAATACATCCAAGTAAATTTTTCCCTTGAGGAACATTAATACCCGTTTTCCCCCCAATGCTGGCATCTACCATTCCTAATAGAGTGGTTGGCAACATGACCAGAGGAACACCTCGGCAGTATGTAGCCGCAATATAGCCAGCTAAATCTGTCACAACACCTCCACCTAATGCTAAGATACAAGTATCACGACCTAAGTTTTTTTCTAGGAGTTGATTTTCTATATATTCTTTGGTTACCCGCGTTTTATTTTCTTCTCCATGAGGAAATGTAAACAAATGGACTTCTAAACCCTGATTTAAAAGCGCTTTTTTAATATTTTCTCCATATAAAGCACCTGTCATATCATCTGCGATAATTGCAAATGTATAACCAAATGGGTTCAAAAAATGAAGTAAATGGCCTAAAATATGGTTGTGAATTTCAATTTTATATTGAATGACTGTACCAGGAATAGAGCAAGTTAATGGCGAGCTCATAATTTAACACACCGATTTAAAAGCATGGCATCCGCAAGGACAATAGCAAGCATGGCCTCTACTACAGGGACAGCGCGAATGGCGACACAAGGATCATGGCGAGACCCCTCAGGCAACTGAAATGCAGCCATCTCTCCTTGCATTGTGACAGTTTTTTGAGGCTGCATAATGCTTGATGTCGGTTTGAAGGCGACCCTTCCGACTATGGGCATTCCATTTGAAATTCCTCCTAAAATGCCGCCTGCATGGTTTGTTTCCGTTTGAATTTCCCCCGAGATGTTTTCAAAACGATCGTTGTGCACAGATCCAGGCATCGATACAGATTGAAATCCTTCTCCTATTTCAAAACCTTTGGAAGCCGGTATACTCATCATAGCATAGGCTAAATGTGCCTCTAATTTTTGATAAATGGGATCTCCTAATCCAACAGGAATTGACAAAGCAGCAAATTCAACCACTCCACCAAGAGAGTCTTTTTCATTAATCGCTTTTTCGATTAAATCAATCATCGCAGGAACACTGTTTAGGTCCGGACAAAAAAGGGGACTTTGCTCCATGAGGTTTCGCATCTCTTCAATTTGACGCACGTCAACATTTGCCTGTATGAGGCCAATTTGCTTGATATAGGCAATTATTTGAATTCCTTGTATTTGCAAAAGTTTTTTGGCTATAGCTCCTGCAGCCACGCGACAAGCAGTTTCTCGTGCAGAAGCCCTGCCGCCGCCTCTATAATCAAAAATTCCATATTTTTCTAAATAAGTATAATTTGCATGCCCGGGTCTAAGCAAATCTTTAATGGACTCATATTTGCTCGAATCGGCATCATGATTCGAAATGAGAATGCTAATGGGAGCACCTGTTGTCTTGCCTTCAAATATGCCTGAAAGAATCTGAGCTTTATCATTTTCAACACGAGGAGATGTATAGAGGTTGCGACCTGGAGCACGTAAAGCCAAAGCAGTCTGAATGTCACTTTCATGTATATCTAAGCCAGCAGGACATCCATCAACCACCACGCCAATTGCTTTGCCGTGGGATTCTCCCCATGTTGTCATTCTAAAGATATTTCCAAAGGTGTTACTGGCCATGCTTGATCTCCTCGTGATTTAAAATGGCAGCTGTAATTTCTTCTACCGTCAGGCAATGCGCTTCTATTGTGACATGAGAGGAAGCTGCATACAGAGGAAGTCGTTTTTCGGCGATTGCATAAAATGCCTGCTCAGGATACGATTTCTCCAAAAAAGCAGGAATCCCTTTTACAGCGGTTCTCTTCCAAGCCTCTTCTGGTGATAGCATGAGATAAAATAGAATGCCATTGTCTTGCAAAATTTGAACATTCTTTTGCACATGAAAGGTTCCGCCACCCGTTGCGATCACGCTTTGATGCGTATTTTCTAATGTTAACACCTGTTCATTCTCTAATTCCCTAAAAAAAGATTCCCCTTCTTTTCGGTAAATTTGTCGACAGGACAGCTTTTCCCCAAATTCCTTTTCATAAGCACATTCGATCATTTCATCTGTATCAATGAACGTCCAATTTAATTGGATTGACAATCTCTTCCCCACCGTTGTTTTTCCGCTCATAGGCAAGCCGCATAAAACAATGTTCATGTGCACTCCTGAATATTGGCACCTAAACGATTAAAGTCGCGTACAAAAGTGGGAAATGTTTTAGAAACACACTCTGTTGAAGTCAAAAGTGTCTCACCTCGAGCTCCCAAGGCTGCAACGGTAAGAGACATCACCATACGGTGATCTTGGTAAGAATGCAATTGTGCACCATTTAAAATAGATTTTCTCACAATTAAGCCATCTTCCAATTCAGAAACATCAGCACCCATTTTTCGCAATTCTGTCGCAATGCTTGTAATACGGTTACATTCTTTCCGCCTTGCTATAGCTGCATTACGGATGTGTGTTTCACCATCTGCAAAACAAGCCAAGACACTTAATATCGTGATGGAATCAATAAAATTGTTAATGTCGACAGAAATCCCTGAAAGTTTTCCCCCTCTCTTGACGAGCAAGATGTTTTGGGTTTCATCAAAGTGAAGCTTGGCTCCCATTCTTTGAAAAACAGAGAGCAGTTCTTTGTCGCCCTGCACATCATGCATGTCGATATTTCTTACAACAAGCTCGGAGTCTGTCACTAAGGCTGCAGCAATAGGAAAGGCCGCGGAACTGAAATCTCCAGGAACAGTATAATCAAAGCCTTCATAGCACGCGTTGCCAAACAAACGATAATGGGTAAAGTTGTGGTTTTCGTAAGGGATCCCAAGTCGATCTAACCAATTAAGCGTAAGGTTAATCCAAGGTGTTTCTCCGGGATTTTTGACAACTATTTCAATGGAACCCTCAGCAAAGGCTGCGGCAATTAACAAAGCAGAAACCGGTTGAGAATCTTCACCATTTATAACTGTTTTGCCTGATTTAATGGGTCCCTGGATAATCACAGGAGCAAAACCATCTCCTCGCATGGATGACTGTGAAACACCTAATTGCGAAAGGCCTTCCAAAAGAGGTTGCATAGGCCTTTGATGTCGAATGGAGTGATCTCCCGTTATCACAATGGGGAGGGATCCCAAAGCTCCAATGGCTGTGCAAAAACGTAAGACAATGCCCGAATTACCGGCATCAATCACATTCTCTGCGTATGCAATTTTTCCGCCCGTTCCCCTTATTTCAATACATGTGGGAAAAACCTCAATTTTTGCCCCTAAATGCCGACAAGCTTCTATCATTGCGTATGTATCGGGAGAGGCCAGATAGTGGTGAACGACACTTTTTCCTTTAGCTAAGGTCGCAAAAAGAATGGCACGCAAGGTATGTGACTTGGATGGTGGTATTCCTATCTCTCCTGTTAACGTCGCTGGTTTAATGAGATATTTTCCCATTTTGTTACTCCATCTAAATCCTTTACATCCATTTTCCTCTGTTAGAGAAATTAAACCAAGCATCTTTTGAAAATGTGGAGATTTTGATTCTTTTTTGCTAATATAAACGATTTAATCAATGAGACTTTAGGGAAACATGAAAATTCAAGCTGTGTTTTGGGATTACGACAATACTATTCTAGAAACCGCAGAAGCTCATTGGAATAAGCATCACACAGTCTTAAGACGTCATGGCATTCATCTTCCTGAGAGTTACCGCCAACGCGTTTATGAGAACAATGGCGTGCAAAATTGGGATTGGATGCATCAAGAGCTTGGCTTACCAATTTCTCAAGAAAATTACCTGTACGAGATAGATGCTGAATTTCAACAGGCGATTCAAACTCTTGAAATGCGACCCGGAGTTTCTCAGCTTTTAGCCTTGTTCCAAGATCTGGAAATTCCGCAAGCAATTATTACAAATGCGCGGCGTGATTCCGCAGAGCCTGTATTACAACGCAGAGGGATAGCAGCCCTTATGCAATTCATTCTCTTTAAAGAAGATTATGAAGGTCGTAAACCTGATCCGACTCCCTACCTAGTCGGATTAACAAAAATGGCAAAAGTCCTGGAAGAGCCGATTCATGCTAAGCAATGCGTCGCCATTGAAGACGATCCAAAAGGTGTAGAGGCGGCACATAAGGCGGGCCTGATAGTCATACATCGTAAACTTCGTGAAGATGATCTTGATAGCCCCTTTGCTGACTATGCCTGCTACCAAACAGATCACTTTCTTGAAGTGATGCAAAATATCATGCCACTCAAATAACCGCAAAAGTTGCGTGATAGTCTACGCAAAGCTTCCCTTTCTGGTATATTTTAGCAAATAGGCGTATCCTCCCCTTCCCTCTTATTTTCAGGATTTTAATAAAACGATCCCATTCCTCTTTTTTAGGAAATTCACATTCTGCTCTAAAATCTTCGCTGACAGGGGCATCGTACGAGACTTCGCTTTTCGTAATGACAATTTGAAAAGGCTCATTATGTAAATGGATATACAGCAAACTCCAACATGCCAAGGTCGCCACTGCATGCAGGCTGCCCCCAAAAACGGTTTTTTTATGATTAATGTTGTTGGCAAGAGGAGCAAACAAGATGACTTTTTGCGGGGTTGCCAACTCCACCTTTATTCCCATGGCCTGAGTAATCGGAATATGCGCGTAAAGATACGCCTCTACTTTTTTTTCCATGATGAAAATCTCAATTTTTATTCAAATGATTCCAGCTTAATGCATCATTTAAAACATCGGTAGTTTTAATTTTTTTAAGCACTTCATCCAAGAAAAAAACATTTGACTTCTTACTTAGAGAACACTCATATAAAAGATATATGAATTTATAAAAAGATTTTCTTTTATCTTTAATTAGCAAATAGATAAGTTTTTATTTTGCAAAGGAGACTTGTATGCCAACAAATCATTCCACCACATGGGTTGTCGTTGCTGATAAATGCCAAGCAAAAATTTTTCGCCTTGTAAAATTTCCTAAAATAAAAGAAATCGATTATTTAGAACACCCTGAAAGTGGAGCACGCAATCAGGATTTGATCTCGACAAAACCTGGGCGCAATTTTCAAAGCGGAGGAGTCACTCGACATGCCTACCAACAAGAAACAGATCCAAAGCAATTGGAAGCCATGAAATTTGCGACTGAAGTCGCTAAATACTTATCCCTTGCAAAACAAAAAGAAGAATTCAGCCGACTCTATATATTTGCTGAACCATCTTTTCTAGGTTTACTCCGTCAACACCTCACCCCAGAAATTCAAAAAACGATTGTCTCAGAATCGACAAAATGCCTCACTTCTTGTGACACCGAATCTATCGAAAAACACCTTCTTGAGGTTTAAAAAGATTTTCATGTTAGATGTATGTTAGATACCTCCCAATCATTTTGGTCTCTTTCAATCCAAGAAATTTTAAAAGGGATTGAAACAAATCTAGAGAATGGGTTGTCTGATGCTGAAGCAAAAAAACGCTTGAGAATCTATGGTGACAACGTTCTTAAAGTCAAAAAAAGTAAAGGCACATTACAACTGCTGTTTGCACAGTTTAATACACCTTTAATTTACATGCTTCTTTTTGCAGCCGGTCTATCTTTGCTGCTTTATGACAGAACGGATGCCTTAATTATTTTTGGCATCATCGCGATAAGTACCTTATTAAGCTTTTACCAAGAAAGAAGTGCTGTAAAAGCAATGGAACAGTTGCTGAAGATCGTCCAGATTAAAGCCGCTGTTATCAGAAGTGCACAAAAAAAAGAAATTCCCATCGAAGAAGTCGTTCCCGGAGATATTGTAGAACTGCATGCAGGCGACATCATTCCTGCTGACAGCTATGTGCTTGAAGCTAAAGATTTGTATGTAGATGAAGCCACATTAACAGGGGAAACGTTTTATGCAGAAAAATTTGCAAAAGTCACTCCGCAAAGTGCACCCATTTCTAAACGAACCAACATTCTTTTTATGGGAACCCATGTGATCAGTGGAACAGCTAAAGTGGCTGTCATCGTAACAGGAAAAAATACGGAATTTGGCAAAATTTCTGAACGACTTTCCTTAATCCCTCCTGAAACAGAATTTGAACATGGAGTGCGTCGTTTTGGTTACTTTTTAATGGAAGTAACATTTGTCCTTTTAATCATTATCTTTGCATTTAATGTATACCTAGCAAGACCTTTAGTCGAATCCTTGTTATTTGCTTTGTCTCTCTCAGTTGGACTAACGCCCCAATTATTGCCCGCAATTATTACAATCAATCTGGCTCATGGGGCAATTCGAATGGCTAAAAGCAATGTCATTGTCAAAAAACTTGTGTCGATTGAAAATTTTGGAAGTATGGACATTCTATGTGCCGATAAAACGGGAACTCTGACGACGGGAGAAGTCAAACTCAATAAAGCTTGTGATTTCAAAGGCGTAGAAAATTCCAAAGTTGCTTTGTATGCTTACCTAAATGCTTTCTTTCAAACTGGATATACAAACCCCATTGACCAGGCTCTTATGCATGGCACTTCACAAGATATTCATGCGTGGAAAAAGTTAGATGAAGTTCCTTACGATTTTATTCGAAAGCGTATCAGTATTTTGGCCGAAAATGAAAACTCACGCTTCATCGTCACAAAAGGGGCTTTCCAACAAATTCTCAGTATTTGCACACATGTTGAAACATCACCCGATGCGATTGAGGAGATACGTGCATGGACTAATGATTTGAAGAAGCAATACATCACATACAGCAAAAGTGGATTTCGTGTCTTAGGGCTGGCATATCGTAAGGAAAACGATATTTCAATTTTAACAGCTGAATGTGAGTCTCAAATGATCTTCTTAGGCTTTTTATTATTTTGGGATCCAATCAAAGAAGATATTGCAACATCTGTCGATAATTTGAAGAAACTTGGTATTTCATTAAAAATCATTACAGGGGACAACCGACTTGTCGCATTACATGTCGCAAAGCTTCTAAATATCCCTGAAGAAAAAGTTTTAACAGGACCACAACTGCATCAAATGAGCGATCAGGCCTTATTAAACCAAGTGAATCGAAAATCCATTTTTGCCGAAATCGAACCCAACCAAAAAGAACGTATCATACTCGCTTTAAGAAAAACAGGGCACGTCGTGGGATTCTTAGGGGATGGAATCAATGATGTGACCGCCCTTCACGCTGCGGATGTCAGCATTTCTGTTGATAGTGCTGCTGATGCGGCCAAAGAAGTCGCAGATATTGTTCTGATGGAAAAAAATTTGTCGGTCCTTGAGGAAGGTGTAAAAGCGGGAAGAATGACATTTTCTAATACACTTAAATACGTATTCATGGCAAGTAGTGCAAACTTCGGCAATATGTTCAGCATGGCGGGAGCCTCTCTTTTCCTTAGCTTTCTTCCTTTATTACCCAAGCAAGTCCTCCTCACAAATTTGATGACAGATTTTCCCGAAATCACGATAGCTTCCGATAATGTAGATAAAGAAATGATCGAAAAACCGTTGCGCTGGAATATTGGGTTTATTCGCAAATTTATGATCATATTTGGACTTATTAGTTCTATTTTTGATTATGCAACTTTTGGCGTTCTTCTATGGCTTAAAGCCTCTGTAGAAGAATTTAGAACGGCTTGGTTTATTGAATCGGTCGTTTCGGCCACATTAGTCGTTCTTGTCATTCGAACGTTTAAACCATTTTTTGCAAGCCTTCCAGGTAAATATTTGTTAATCGCAGTGACGTCAGTCGCCATTATGACTCTTTTCCTTCCCATAATGCCTTTTGCCAATTATTTGGGTTTCACCGAACTCTCCATGAAATTCTATCTTTTTATAACTCTAATTGTGGCTCTCTATATCGCAACTGTTGAATTCGCAAAAAAAAAATTTCTACGAAAAGGCTTAAATAATCTATGAATTCTGAGCATATGCAAAGTTCTAGAAAAGATAACAAAAATTTGCTTGGCACCGAAGGTTATATCGCCATTCTGGCCCTTGTTTGTATCTTCTTACATCTAATCTTTCGCTTTCTCATTCCTACCCTTTCTCCTTTTGCTCTTTACCCCTTGTACATCACGCTCGCAATTGGTGGCACGATTCTAGTCTTAGGCCTTTTATCCAAGTTGCTTGAATTTAATTTTGGCTCCGATTTACTTGCCGGCATATCCATTATTACGGCTGTTCTTCTTGGAGAATATTTAGCAGGTGCCTTAGTAGTGCTCATGCTTTCAGGCGGAGAAACTCTTGAAAACTATGCAATTCGAACAGCATCTAAAACCCTTCAAGTTTTAGCTAACAGAGCCCCTACCATTGCACATCTCAAAAATGACGGCTCTTTCACAGATCTCCCTGTGGAAAAAATTAACATTAACGATACGCTTTTGATTTTTCCTCATGAGATTTGTCCTGTCGATGGCAGTGTGATTGAAGGTAATGGTGTTATGGACGAATCCTACTTAACAGGTGAGCCCTTTTTAATTTCGAAAGCACCTGGATCGACAGTGATATCGGGATCGATTAATGGAGATGCTTCTTTAACCATAAAAGCTGAAAAATTGGCCGGAGATTCCCGCTATGCTAAAATTATGCAGGTTATGTCTGAATCCGAACAAAAACGGCCGCGAATCCGCCGATTAGCAGATCAGCTGGGTGCCTGGTATACGCCCATTGCCCTTTTAATTGCGTTTGCAGCATGGTTTATGAGTGGAGATCCCATACGTTTTTTAGCTGTGCTTGTGATTGCGACCCCCTGCCCGCTGCTTATTGCAATTCCAGTGGCGATTATCGGATCGATCTCTTTAAGCGCTAAACGAGGTATCCTCGTTAAAGATCCGGTTGTTTTAGAACAAATTGATCAATGTAAAACAATGATTTTTGATAAGACAGGCACATTAACTTATGGAAAGCCCACTTTAACTGAAGAAACTCTCTATAACAATAATAGCGCTCAAGATGTTTTAAAATTTTCGGCTTGCTTAGAAAGATATTCCAAACATCCCTTAGCAAGTGCAATTTTAGAAAAAGCCACACACAAAAAAATCCAACTCATAGATGCTGAACACATTAGTGAACCTAAAGGAAAAGGGCTTCAAGGAATTGTCAATGGGCATGAGGTGATGATTACAAGCCGAAAATACCTTGAACAATTAGGTCTCGAAAAAGAAAGAGAGCAACTCCCCTACAGCAGCGGTCTCGAATGTATCATTATTATCGACCACCAACTAGCTGCTCATTTTCAGTTTAGGGATGCTCCAAGAACAGATAGTAAATCATTTGTTCAGCATTTATTTCCTAAGCATGGATTTAAAAAAACGCTCATTATTTCAGGAGATCGAGAAGAAGAGGTCAAGTATTTAGCTGAAGCTGTTGGAATTAATGAAGTCTATGCAAATAAAAGCCCTGAAGAAAAAGTGAAAATTGTTTTAGAAGAAACCAAACTCGCTAAAACAGTTTACTTAGGTGATGGAATAAATGACGCTCCGGCATTAGCCGTGGCTACTGTTGGGATTGCTTTTGGACAGAATAGCGATGTAACTGCCGAGGCTGCAGGGGCTGTGATCATGGACAATACACTCGAGAAAGTCGACGAATTTCTCCATATTAGCCATCGTATGCGTACAGTCGCCTTACAAAGTGCTGTGGGAGGCATGGCTCTCTCTTTAATCGGAATGGTCATCGCGGCCCTTGGTTATTTACCTCCTGTCGCAGGAGCAATCAGTCAGGAAGTTATTGATGTCTTAGCTATTTTGAACTCTCTTAGAACCATTTGGAAACCAAAAATGATGACTGATATGCCAATAAAAGCCAAATAAACATTTAGGTATACATATGAACCACTTTAAAGATCGGCACGATGCGGGGAGACAGCTTGCAGAACTTTTAGAAAAATATAAAGACAAAGATGTCATTGTTTATGCCCTGCCACGTGGAGGGGTTGTCATAGCTGAAGAAATCGCTAAATTTTTACATGCTTCCCTCGATTTAATTTTTGCTCACAAAATAGGTCATCCTTATCAAGAAGAATATGCAATTGCAGCGATCTCCGAACATGGACTAATCGTCGAAGCATCTGATGAACTTCGATTTGTCGATAAAAAATGGTTCGAAAAAGAAAAAGAACGACAAGTACTTGAAATGAAAAGAAGACGTGCCCTGTATTTGAAGAACATCCCAAAAAAATCCGCAAAAGATAAAATTGCCATTATTGTGGATGATGGCATTGCAACAGGTCTCACCATGCAAGCAGGGATTAAGGAATTAAAATCCAATCAACCAAAAAAAATTATCGCAGCCGTCCCTGTAAGCCCCAAAAGCACCGCACAATTATTGGCCAGTATGGTTGATGAATTTGTGGCCATTGAAATCCCCCCAGATGGGCAATTTTTGGGAGCCGTAGGAGCTTATTATGATGAATTTTACCAGGTAGAAGACCAGGAAGTTATCGATATTTTATCTCAAAATTCTTAATAAAAGTGGAAAAAATACATTAAATAAAAAAACCGAATCATCGCTTTAAACAGCATTAATTCGGTTTATCTAAACTTGGACTAAGTGGATTTACTTTTTCTTATTCCCTGACTTAACCTTAATTTTTTTTGTTTCAGCATGTTTGGCTAATTGAAGAGAAACTTTTAAAATTCCATCTTCGTAAACAGCTTGTGGCTCTTGCTTTTCATCAATTTGAGCAGGCAATGGAATAGAGGAGGAATAGCTTCTTTTAGAAAAACGATAAAAATTTCTTTTTTTGTCTTTTTCTTCTTCTTTTAATTCTCCTTTTATCCAAAGAACCCCTTTATTTAAGCTAACCTCAATATCGTCTAAACTAAGTCCTGGAACAGGCACTTCTACATGAAGCTGATTATTCTCTTCATAGATACGCACACCTTTTATAGAAAAATCGTCGGATAGCACATTACCAGCAAAAAGATTCGGCCATAAGTTTGCGAGCTGTGTAAACGGTCTATCAGAAATAAGATCGGGTAATAAATCTCGAGCCATAATTCATCTCCTTTAAATGATATAAAACGCATTTTTCCCTTCTCTACCATATGAATAAATAGAAGGGATTTATTCTCTCATTTACAGGATATAAAAAATTTTAATCAAGAAGTTATTGACGACCTTTGATGTGCAAATCTAAAACATTCTGCATTTTTCAATGGCTCGTTCCTGAAGATCTTTCATTTTGCATGTTACGGCCTCTTCCTGCTCGGCAAGCCTCATGATTTTTTCTACATGATTGTTAAACAAATCAACATCTGTTTCTTCCTCAAAGCAAAGAATACTATCTTCTTCCCAAAATAATCCTTCCTTAGCATTCATAAATTCAATCAGTTCAATTGCCGTCTGCATAAACTCTTTCTCGATGGAAACATAACTTTCCCACAAAGGATTTGATTGTGCATTTCCTCTTTCCATGCTAGCTTTGCAGCGAATTCTTAATTCTTCACGGGGTAATTCAGCTATCTCATTATCTAAATTCAGCATGTATTTTTTGAGATTAAGATCTAAAATGCTGATTTCTGCCAAGAGAATGTTAAGTTTTTCTATTAACTCTGCCCGCTTCAACTGATCGCATAAGCTTGTTGGATCAAATAATTGTTCCAAGCCCGATTCTTCTAATTTTAGATTATATTTTTGCATGTCATCCACACGGCTAGTAACGAGCTTGTCAATGATCCGTAAGACATCTGCCATGTCCCCATATTCATCCGTTGAATATTTTTTTTCTGAACTATCCACACTCACTCTTAAAGGATCTTTTTCAAGCATATCCAATAAGGCTAATTTCGTATTTTCAAATTCTGTTTCAATTGCTTCTTGGCTTGTTGATAAAGTCTTAATTCCAGCAATTAATGAAAATAATGTCGCAAAGCAAATTAACCCATATGGAGCATTTTTACTTTTAAAGAACTTTGAAATTCCATAAGCAAACAATGCGGCCCAAAGTGAAAATCCGGTGAGTTCACAAACTTGCCATGCAATGCTATTTTGGGAGCTCATTCCGTTAGCACATAAAACGATAATCCAAAAAACAACACTGAGAACTGACATCACTGTAATCAAATTTTTCATGGCAACCTTCACTCTTTCATTCATGATTTGCTATTTTAAACTTCAGAATATTCGTACAAAAGAGAATAAATTGTCAAAATATAAATATAAAACACAGGAAAACAACGACGATAAGCTAAAAAGCCCTGAGAGCTTTTGCAATTGTCATTCTCGCGACACGAATACCAGCAAAAGTGGATGCAATGATAGCTGCTGCAGAACTGAGCCCAAGCGTTACGTACACCATGGACCATTCGAATTCAAAAGAAATGTAAAAAGGACGTGTCAAACCTGGACCTGGGGGCATTAAAATCCCGTTGTCAAGAAAGACTTTTAGGATGACATAAGCCACACATATTCCTAAGCAACTTCCTATCACTCCGAGATATGCGCCTTCTAGAATAATTAAACGTATGATATCTGCAATCGATTCTCCATTAGCGCGAAAATTCCCAATCTCTTGCTTTCTTTCTAATATAGAGGATGAAATAGAATTAAAAATTCCTAATAAAACAATCGATAGAATAATCATTTGGATAACATGAAATTGTGCATGGAGCCAATCAACAGAATGTTGATAGTAAACTTTGTCCAAAATTGCAAAAGAGGTTGTTTCAAGATTCGGAAATTTTGCTTCTAATGCTTGTGAAAAGGCATCCCAATCCGAATCACTTCGCAATCCCACAGAGATTAATTCGACTCTGGAAGTCTTTAATAAGGCCTGTGCTTGAGATAATTGAATCCGAAAGATGCGATTATCAAAATCGAGAGAACCAGTATGAAAAATTCCTGTTACAATAAATGTTTTTTCACTCATTGTTCCATCTGTGGATGTCACAAATAAAGAGATCTCTTCTCCTGGAGATACATCCAAAGCTTTTGCTAATCCCTTTCCTAAAAGAATCCCTTTTTCTTGGTGGACAAGTGTTTCTCCAGATTCCACGTTCAGGCTATAAAAGAATTCCGCCTCTTCTTCGGCCACAATTCCATGCCCATATCCACTTACCCCCACGTTTCCTTTTTTCAATAACGCTGGAAAGTTTACGCGTGGGAAAACATGCTCAACTGATTTTTGCGTAGATAAAAAAGCTTCAATTTCCTCACCATTGCTCATCCAATGATTCCATGGATCCACATAAACAGTTTCGCGGTAATCTCTTTCATTAATTTGACCATGTCCATAATGGGCATGAATCGTATTTTCCTTATATTGATTCAATACACCGTGAATAAATCCTTTGAAGGAAAATAAAACACCGGTTCCTAATGCAATTGTAAGTAGTATTGCCAGCGTTCTTCGATAATTGCGAAATAGATTCATGAAAGAAAGAAAAATCATAGCGCTCTTCTAGTTAATATTTCTGATAAAATTCCGTCCTTAATCAAAAAATTATAATCTGAATAAGATTGAACCATGCTGTCGTGAGTGGTTAAAAGAACGGATACCTTTTTTTCCTCAGCTAAAAATTGGAAAATGTCCATAATTTCGCGGCTTGTTGCTTGGTCTAGGCTTGCAGTGGGTTCATCTCCGATAATGACTTCTGGATTTTTTGCGATCGCTCTGGCAATGGCAACCCTTTGCCTCTGTCCTCCACTTAATTCAGATGGTCTTTTTTTACGATGGTCCCACAGGGATACAGCTTCCAAAGACTCTTGCGTTCTCTTTTTGACGTCGTTGCTAAGCAGACCTTGTCTATGCAAAAAATACGAGACATTCTCCTCTGCTGTTAAAACAGGAATTAAATGAAATTGTTGAAAAATGAATCCAATTTTGAATTTCCGAATATGATTTTTCCGTGATTCATTCATTTGAGAAATGTCTTCATTTTGGAAATAGATGTTCCCCTTTTGTAGAGGTTCAATAAATCCGAGAATATTTAATAGTGTTGATTTTCCAGAGCCGGATGGACCAGAAAGAGTCACGAGTGATTGGCTTGGAATATCAAAGGAAATATCACGAAGAGCATCAACTAAGTGAGATCCTAGTTTGTAGGAAAAAGCCACATTTTTTAGACAAAAAACAAAATCTTTCTTATTCATTTTCAATAATCCATTAGTTAATTAACGGATTATCAATTAATTACTTTTTAATATCAATAAAAATGAATTTAATACTATTTAATATGGGATGTTTCAATGCTTTTTTCAGAGAGAAACGCCATAACTGGTGCACATAAAAAAGAAATAATTTGATTAACTATTCCTAACCAAATTAAAAAAATAATATCTGCCGGCCAAAAGCTAATAAAAGGAATTAAAATGACAGCGATCACAGCATAAATAATCGCTGAAATGATCTCTTGCTTACAAGAGAGAAAAGCCCTCCACAAACTTGTTTTTGCCTTAAATTTATCTGTGCGAATCCATGTCAATTGACTTGACATCCACGCTTTATAAAACGCAACATTCCGCGTAAAAATGAGCGATCGCGCCGCTAAAGCCGATAATAGGTATTCCTTCCAAGATCCACCAAGTAAGCGGATAGACAACCAATTACTAAGAATATTCTTAATAAAGACGATAGGGATAGCCCACAACACAGCTTTTGGCAATATGAAGGACTGCTGTTTTACAATAGCAAACCACAAGCATATGCACAGAATAGGAATATTGATGAGAAAGCTCAAGGATTCACTAAAGAAAATGGATAAACTGTGAAAAATTTCACCAAATTTTTGCGCTAATGAAAGACCGTTCTTTGCCCAAGGCAAATAGAGGCGCCAATGTTTTTGGATTTGTTGAACAGGGCCTGCTGACCACCGAAAACGTTGCAGCTTGTAACTTTCAAATGTTTCGGGGATTAACCCGTAACCAAAGGTTTCTTTTAGATAATAGCCTGCAAAACCTAATGCGTGGATCCGTACGGCGACTTCCGAATCCTCTGTAAGACACCATTCTGCCCATCCTCCAACTTCATCTAGTGCAGTTCGACGAATTAAACACATAGTCCCAATCGTGTAGGTCACATCCCATTCATTTTGGCCTGGCAGCTCCAATTTGAAATGGGTTTCATATTCATAATAACATGCCGCTTGATAATGACTATGGTCCCAATCTCTATAATCCTGACAAGATTGTACAAAGCCAATTTTTGGATCGTCAAAAAAGCCCACAAGACGGCTTAAAAAATCTTCCTTAGCCACATAGTCTGCATCAAAAACCGCAATCAATTCAGCTTGTGAAGCAGTGCATTTTAGACAGGCATTAAGTGCTCCAGCTTTAGCCCCTGCTAGCTTGTCGATGTGATAAAAGCGGAAACGCTCGCCAAGCTGCAAACAATGTGCTTCAACAGGAGCCCAGACCGTTGGATCTTTGGTATTGTTATCTAATACGATCACTTCAAAATGGGGATAGTTAAATCGGGAAATAGCATTAAGTGTTTCGATAACAAGTTCTGGGGGTTCATTGAAACAAGGAATGTGAATCGAGACAAAGGGGGAATTTTTTTTTGATTGATCTGCGATTGTCAGTCCCCTTTTCAATCTAGGAAAACGAAAATATAAATCTGAATACCTGACTAGTGTAATCCAACTCAGCATCACCGTGTTGAATATCATCAAACAGCCGAGCGACCCCATTAAAGTAATGAAAATAGCAGCACTTAGCCAATGCTCAAAATAATGGAATGAGGCCATTACAAGTTCACTCAGCCAAACAATTCCATAAAAGGCGGGTAAGATCATGCTCACTAAAAAAAAGACACCAAATAATGAGATCGTCGAAATCAATCTATAAAAACATAGAACAAGCAACACACTGACGCATAAAGTCGCCATCACAGGCAAAAGTTCATGTATCATTGTCCAAGTTGCACATGCAATTCCTAGAAGCGTGATTGACCAAATAATCCCGGAGACTAAATTTGACTTCCATCGAAAATAATAAACGGCCAAAAGCAAAAAAGCTGAGGCCAAAAATAGAAACATAGAAAAATAAAAGCCGGCCGTTGTAAAAGCTGTTATTGGCAACTGAAGCATTTCGATTCTCTCTTTCGTATACTACCAATCCATAACATTGATTGACTAAAGTAGAGAAGTATTTTGTTTTCCTTAAGCGAGTAATAAGCCTTCTATGACACACCATTTTTCCTTTGCGATAGGAATCGTCAAATTTATTTTTTTTATTCTTTTTTTCCTTTCTTTACAGGCTAACGAATTTGACGCTGAGTATTGGCAATACTTTACTTTGAAAAATTTTGAAAAAGGACCCTACAGGCTGTATTCGTCTGGTGAATTCAGGATGGATCGCGACGCTTCAACACTCTATCACTATCGCATCACAGAAAATTTCGCTTACAAAGCGACTTCATGGCTTGATTTGGAAGCTCATTACAGTTTTATTCGCACTAAACCGATCGAAACAAGAATGTTTCATCATACGCATCGCTTAGAGCTGGAAATCAATCCATCCCTCCAGCTAAATGATCGCGTAGTTATCAAATGGCGTAACCGTCTCCAAATCCAAAAAAGGCAAAATAACCCCCGCATTGAATACATCTTTAGACATCGCATCATGTTAGTTTTTCCTCTTGAAAATTGGGGAAAATTAACTGAAATCAAATGCTATGATGAGCTTTTTTATCATTGCCATTCTCACCATTTTACTCAAAATCGTTTTTTCCCCATCGAAATGACTTTTAAGTTTAAAAAAACATATCTGAATATTTTTATTATGCTGCGACGATTTGCTAACCAAGCCACTCGAACACGTCTTAGTAGCGTGTGTCTTGGTTCCGAAGTCGGTTTCTAAATAAAGAGCTTTCGAAGTCGCATAAAAAATATCCCTGCTGTGATAAGCAATAGAAAACCCCCTACATGCATGGGAAGACTTGGATAATGCCCAACGAAAGAGCCAGAACACAGAGGACTAAAAATGAGCGCAGCAGCATTTACAGAGCTTAAAATGCCTAAAGCTTCCCCCTGATTTTCTGAAGAAATGCTATTCGAAACAAGTGTTGTAGAAGAGGGAGTCACAAAGGCGACAAAATAACAAATGAGAAATAAGAGCGGCCAAATTAAGAATGAAATCGGCAAAAAAGGAATGCTTAATATCGTGATTCCTGACAGCAAATTCCCCCAGAAAAAAAGCTTTTCTGCAGTCAAAAACTTGGTGAAAGGTCGAATAAGCAAACCTGTGCTCAAAGCATAAAAGCATCCTGATGCCGCATAAAAAACACCCAACATTGTTGCTGTAAAATTCAGCTGAGAAATCAAATAAACAGGAGTAAACTCAAAAAAATAAGACCAACCAAAATTATGAAGGAATGAACAGAGAAATACGATTCTAATCTCTCTAAAATAAAAGGCTTTTTTTATGCTAGTCAATCCAGAGCATAAACTTAGCTTAAGCTTTGCAGAGATAAAATGTGTTTCTTTGAAAAGAAAAAAGACAAATAAAAAATTCAGACCAGTTAAAACCAGCGCTAAAAGAAAGGGTGCGCTGTAACCAAAGGATGACAATATCCCACCAAAAAATGGTCCTAGCGTAAATCCCACGCCTAAAGCCATACTGTATAATCCAAAATGGTTCGCTTTCTCCTCGTGAGAGCTTAAATCGACAAGCGTGGCTTGAACAATCGACATATTACCTGCCGCACATCCGATGATGATTCGCGAAGCTAATAAAAGCCAAATATTGCTTACGAATACCCCCCAAAGAGCGAAAAGATAACCTAACATTGCTATACCTATGCTGATTTGCAAAGGTTTTTTTCGACCCATATTGTCAGAAATCGATCCCCATAAGGGAGCACTAAAGAATTGGGCAAAGGGCATCAAAGCAATCAAAATTCCTAGCCACAGCCCCCTTAAATCCGCATTGGTTTCAATTGACAAAAGTCCTGCTGATTGATCAAACAGCATCGCAGCAAATAAGGGGTAGACAAGTCCGACTCCCATATAATCAACAAAAGCAATAAATAAGGTTGCATAAAGAGTATTTTTCTTAGAACTGGTCAGCAAAACATCTTGTGAAAAATGCATCCTAATCTCCGATAAAATTTAAAATAGAAAAAATGAATAATGACGTAATGGCCGGGGAAAAATGTAGGAATATAAAGAAAAATACAAAAGAATGGCTAAAAGCCATGTAGATGGTGCAATTAATTATACAAGAAAAATCATTTAATTCAAATCATTTTTGCTTACTTATAATGCAAATGCGCCTTTTTTCTAGCTAAAGATATGTGGAAATCATGACCAAAAAGTTTTGGAGTCGCCCCATACTTTTCTCTCAGTTTTTCTAGCTCTGGAGATTCTACCTGTAACACTGCATAACTGGTATTTTTTGATAATTGAAGAACCACAATTTTTTTGGGAATAAAATGGAAGGTTTTCCCTAACTCTTCTGGAGTAATGTGTTCATCTGCATAAAAAACGCTGATGTGAGCTCCTGGAGAATCTATTCTACGAAAATAGGGCGGGACC
The DNA here is from genome assembly GCF_000875975.1 of Parachlamydia acanthamoebae. Taxonomy (NCBI): domain Bacteria; kingdom Pseudomonadati; phylum Chlamydiota; class Chlamydiia; order Parachlamydiales; family Parachlamydiaceae; genus Parachlamydia; species Parachlamydia acanthamoebae. Next base: position 79,266 of record NZ_BAWW01000039.1, read on the forward strand.
CTAAAACCATCTTCTTTAAGCCCTAGCATGGGAAAAAGCCTTCGAATATAGTCATCATCCACTTTAAGATAGACAAATCCATCTGATTTTCCCACTAATTTTCCCTCTAGTGGTAAGTGTTCGGTAGCATAGCTGACAACACTCTGCCAGGCAGGATTTTCCCTGACGACTAAATGCTTTTTTTTGTGCACGTGTTCTCTTGAGCACCCTAAATTAACCAGAGAAATAAACGCTAATACACAGTAGACGAAAATTTTAAAATGACTCATGAGATTCCTTATTTCATTCAAAAATACCCGCCCGAGATAAACATGATTTCTCCTGTAATCCACGTGGTGTCATCTGATGCTAAAAAGACAACAGCAGGAGCGATATCTTTTGGCAGGCCAATTCTTTCAAGTGGGGTTTTTGATTCCACTTGCTGACAAAATTCCCCTTTATCAATGCCCATGGAATGGACACCCTCAATCTCTACCATCCCGGAGTTGACCGAATTGACCCGGATCTTTCGATGGCCAAGCTCTTTACTTAAACACTTTGTGATTGGGTCAACAGCCCCTTTGCTTGCACTATAGACAGACATATTGGGGAGCGTGGAAACACTAGCCGTAGAACCAATATTAATGATACTACCTCCGGAGCCCCAAAATACTCTACAGCTTTTCGAGAGACCAAAAGTAACCCAAGCACATTTATTTCAAATATTTTATAAAAATGTTCTGGAGTAACATCTTCAATGGGGTGAAACTCCTATATCCCTGCATTATTTACCAAGATGTCAAGTCGTCCAAAGTGATTAAATGTTTCAGAGAAAAGGCGTTTAACGTCGTCAGGCTTAGAAATATTGGCCTGTATAGCAATGGCTTTTCCCTCCTTCTTGTCAATTTCCGCAACAACTTTTTCTGCATCTTCTTTGCTCGATGCATAATCAACAACTACAGCAGCTCCTTCCGCGGCAAAGTGCATCGCAATGGAAGCTCCAATGCCTTTTGAGCCCCCTGTTACAATCACCACTTTATCCGCCATCTTTTTTGACATATCAGCACCTTTAAAGGTATGTGTTCGAAATTCACATTATAAAAGCCGACATAATGCGTAAACAATTTTTTAATATTGTCATTTTCTAAATCTTTTTCTATGCTGTCCCTAAACCGTTCGCCAATATTTTTATTTAAAAACAAAGAGGCTTAATATGATTCAAAATGATTCTTCCGATAATACCCTTCCCAATTGGTTAGCTATCCCTGAATTTGTGGCTAAAACAACGACTGAAGAAAAAACGATCCGTGCCTGTCATCAATCTTTAGCCTTACTAAGTTTATATGGACTCTTTGCAGTATCGACTAGAGAATCCGGTTTTTTAGCTTATGCTTCCTATGCTTCAATGGCGTACAATATTCAAAAAATTGCAGCGGTTGTGCTAGGCTATTTGGTTTACCCAGCAGCCTTAACATCTTTCCCTTTTTGTGGTCGCAAGTCCATTAAAGAAGAAGGAGCTGAGCAAATCGCAAACCTTCGAAATGAGAGTTATGTCGTTAAAGAATTTTTTATCAAAAAATCTGGAATTGCGTATTCCGCGATTCTTGTTACGGATCAAACCCGCATTAAAAATGGGAAATGGGTGATTTGTGCTCTAGGAAATGGCATGGATATGGAAACCCATGTCTATCGATTTGCAAAGGAACATTTTGCATATGATTGCAATACATTGTTGATAAACGGTCCTTCTGTCGTTTCAAGCAAAGGCTGGCCAACCCCTTATCAGATGGGCGCCGGATTTGAAGCTGGAATACAATTTTTGGAACAGACAATAAAAGCAACTCATATCATCATGAAAGGCTTATCTCTTGGCGGAGCTATGATGGCTAAAGCCATTGAACAGCATGATTTTAACAAGGGGCAAAAAGACGGCATTCAGTATTTATCGATTACAGATCGTTCATTCAGTGATTTGGCCAAAACTGCAGGAGCTATTATAAGCCAGTTTTCAAGCCCCTTCATGGGATGGATAGTTGAACGAATTTTCTATCTTGCTAATTTGAATATTAACGCGATAAACGCGGCCCAAAAGCTCAGTCAGCTCGACATCACGCATATCATTATTCAGCATGTTTCACCTGAAGCCAAAGGGGGAGATCATATTATCCCCGACAAAGTTTCCCTTGCCGTAGCTTTGCACGAAAATCCCACACTCGAGCACAAAATATTTTTAGAGTCGAGATCGATTCTTCATAATAAAGCACTTCCAAATGGTATTCAGAACCTATTAAATGTTCAAATAGAAAATTTTTTAAATTAAAACAAGATTAGAATTTCATAGAAAAATTGACCTCTCTTTTGAATTTTCTCTTCTCTAGTGTAAAAAATCCGGCCCCTATAGAATTTATGGGGGCTTGTCTAGTGGATTGCATTAAATTTGATGAAAACCCTTAGACTAGAGATTCAAAAAGAAACAACCTATGATCAAACAATAACTATTGCTTCCAACCACATAATTGAAAGCATTTTAAAAGAGAATGAAAAGATCTTGCTCTTTCATATTGGCAAAATAGAAAACACTCCTCCAGAACTCGATTGCACAAGAGGAAATGCATTGGGCAATTATTTCTTAAAGAATTAACACAATTTAGTGAGTAATTTTCTTAAATTGCAGGCTTCAATAAAAGCCTGCATAATAGAGTGATCAAAAATGAAAATTCATCATTTATAAATGCTCATAATTAGCTACAGTGTAAAATTAATCGTCTTTATGTCACCTGCATTTATGGTATTGAAGGGCTCGTTCACAATTACTCCCCGTTTATCGGTTTCTACTGTGACTATTAGTGGAGTTAATACGGGGTTAATCGGTGATGCGCCGCTTACTCCAACAATAATAATTCTCCAAACCCCAGCAGGTAAAGGCGATACTTGGAACCAAACCACACCATCACTAGTATTAGGAAGTACTGTGACGCTGTAGCCCTGAGAATTTCCAGCTGGGTCTATTTGCGCAAAAGATACAGTGAAAGTGTCATTTTCCAGAAAAATCCCCTCCAAAAAGAAATGAGGTCGTTATATTATCTTCGAGAGTTTCTGGAGGACATACTGGACATTCTGGGCAAACGGGACAGTCTGAGCCGTTGGGCATACTGGGCACTCTGGACAGGTAGGCTTAACAACTTTCATTTTTGTATGATTATTATTATCTTTTCCGATGTAATAACCACCAACGCCTGTCGCTGCTAAAAGAGCAGCATTGAATAGACATTTTTTTACTTTATCCATAGGACGTTCGTAAGAAACATCACAAGTTTCTTCATTTGTCATTTCCTTATAAATTTCTGTATTTGTTTCGTCGTCAAACGCTTCATCAGCTTGAATTCTGATTGGATTCATCAAAAAAAAGCTGGCTGTCATAAAACTTAAAAAACAATTCAAAAAAAATCTCAGAAGAATTTACTGCCTTTTAAAAAGATCTTTATTTCACGCCCTTTTACATATATTTTTTATTTGGTTTTGTCTTGTCGAAAGACATCAGGAAGTGGATATTTGCGATTTTCATCGTATATTCATTTTGCAAAATGATCTCATGCAAAAACTTAATCAAAAATCTCGACTTACTACATCGCTTCTTCTGGGATCTGCAGACGAATAAAAAATGTGAATCAAATGAACTAGATGACCATTTTTAAATTTTAACTTTGCCCTTGCCAAAATAGTTCCTCTTCCAGAAATTCAAGAAGAAAACAATCTTCTCTCATAGCTCTCGCCTAGCAAAGTAAACTTATCTCATCACATTGGAATTATCTATACTGAGAGAAAAAAACTCCTATCTCCTACAAATTAAATAGTTATGAAAACAATTCTTCCCTTTTTATGAAAAAACTATTTTCAGCTGATTGATAAAAAGTTAATCTAGAAAATATGTAAGTTTCTTACCGAAACCTACATATTTAAAGCTTAGAAGAGGTAGGGAACCGGAAAACCTGTCAATGAAGATTGTCCTGCTCTAATAGTAATCGCATTAAACGTATAACTATCTGAATTTACTGATACTGAGTAATCTAATACTGAAAAGCCTGTTGTAGTATTAAATGGAGTCGCAACAATTTCAAAATCACCGCCTGGAAAAGTTCCACTTTGTGAAAGCGTAACGGTGTTTCCTGCAGTTACCACTTGTGTTGTAATGCTTCCATCAGTGGCGTACAATGAAACTGAAGTATCAGGCCCTGAAACAAGAGTCGCCTGCACAGTCACAGTTCCTGTAAATGTTAACGTTGTAGTAGGGCATGTGGGACATGTGGGACAAGTTGGGCATGTTGGACAGGGACAAGTTAATGAAAACATTTCACATGGATATAAACCTAGCAAACAAACAAGGAGCAAACCTTGGAGAAGCGAAATAAAATTTCTCATCTAAAGCTCCAAACTATGAAGAAATTGTAAAGTTAATTGTCATGATATCGCCTGGGGTAATTCCACCAAATGTCTCTTGTGCGATAATACCAGAATTAGCTGTTGACACGGTGACAAATATCGAAGGCAGCACAGGCTGAGATGCGCCATCCACTCCTGTGATGATAAGCCTCCAAATCCCTGGCGTAAGAGGGGGACCTTGTATTCTCTGAGCCAATTTTGTTTGACTCGGCGATACAGTAATGCTATCGTTACGATAACTTCCATCAGGAGATACAAACGCAAAAGCGATGGTAAGTGAACTAGTCGTTATAAAATCTCCACTAACGGTAACCGTTACAGTCACCGTATCATCAACGCTGGTAGAAGGACAGCCACATGTTGCACAAGTCGGACATACACAATCAGGTGGACATGGAGAACATTCTGGACAAACAGGGCAATCTGGCTTAATCACCTTTTTTTTTGTATGGCTATTATCTTCCCCTAAATAATACCCCCCGACTCCCGTAGCAGCGACTAAAAGGGCTGCACTTAATAGATAATTTCCTAGATTCGACTTAGGAGGTTGTCTTAGTGGGTCAACATCTTCTTGATATACCGTTTCTTCAACATTCTCCGTCTTTTCCTCGTCACCATCCACTTCTTCCGCATGTATTTTCATGGGATTAGCCAGAAAAAAACAGGCTGTCATAAAACTTAAAAAAATATTGAATAATGGTTTCATCATATCATCTCACTGTAATAAACAGTCTTTAGTTCAAGTTCATCTTGTTTGTAAACTTTTTTTACACACGCAATATTCATATTCACTCACAACTTAGCAACCCCGTAAAAATTTACTCGATTTCTTCTTTAAAAATGGTAAGGAACGTTAAAACGTGTGATCGCTGATTCACCAGCGACTGCAGAAATACTGGCAAACGTGTATACGGGACCGTTCATAGATACATTGTAAGTCAGTTCCGCAAAACCAGTTGATGCATTTATAGGTGTTGCAATAATTTCAGCCGATCCAGCTGGAAAGGACCCACTAAGAGAGAGCGTGATTGTATTTCCTGCAGACAATGTTTGTGTTGTAATGCTTCCATCTGTTGCAACCAATGATACTGTAACATCAGGTCCCGTGTGGAGAGTCACTTGAACATCTATAGGTCCATCGTAAAACACAAGAGGAGGACATGTGGGACATGTCGGGCATGTTGGACATGTTGGGCACGGACAAGGTGCTGAAAAAATTGCAAATGGATACAAGCTTAGTAAACCAACAGCAAATAAACCTTTGAGAATTGAAACAAAATTTTTCATCTAAAGCTCCAATCTAAGGAATTGTAAAGTTAAGGGTTAGCACGTCGCCTGGATTTACCGTATTAAACGTCTGGCTAGCGATCAGCCCAGAAGAAGTAAAGACATCGACAACTAACACTGGTGTAGAAATAGGCGATGCCCCATTGACTCCCATCACAACAATTTTCCAAACTCCAGGAGATAAGGGTGGGCCTTGCTCCAATGATACGCTTGTCGTTACGTTAGGAACCACCGTAATGCTATCGTTACGATAATTTCCATCGGGAGAAACTAATGCGTAAGAGATGGTCATTGTATTCGTGCCAACAGTATCGCCGTGAAAAGTAAACACAGCATTCACATTGCTATTAACAGTATCTGTTGGACAAGCCGGACAAGTGGAACAAGTTGGACATTCACCACAGTTAGTCGGACATGTTGGACAATCCGGGCAAACTGGACATTGAGGTCTGATCTTTTTTGTTTTCGGATCGTTACCCGCATAATAGCCACCCACTCCAGCAGCGACAGCAGCAATAATCGCGGCACCGAATAGGTATTTTTTAATGTTTGATTTGGGATAATAAGGAACATCACAAACTTCTGTAGAAATTTCACTGGCTTCCGTGCAAGATGTCTCTTCATAAATTTCTGTATTTATTTCACCACAGACTTCATCAGCCTGAATTCTGATAGGAGCGATCAGAAAAGAGCAAGCGGTTGTCAAACTTAAAAAAACGTTAAAAAAATATTTCATAAATATCATCTCACTTTTAAAAACATCGTGTACCTGATAACCATTTATCGTGTAAATATTTTTTTACTATTTTGAAAAATTCTCTTCTTTGAATAAAATTTAAAAGTTCTTAAAAACATGTCCTAAAATGGGCGAGCACAAAAAAAGATCGCTTATTTCAAGAACCATATTTTTCTATTTACAAAGTTGAATTTGAAAAAAATGCAAAAGCTTAAGCCATGAATCACGACTTGCTAAATCATTTTCACATGGAAATCCGCCCATTGAAAACCATAATTTTCCATGTGGATGATAGTAAACCGTTTCGGCAGGAAGATAAGGAACGTGGATCAAATGACCTGCTAATGGATAATCCAAATGTATACGTGTAATTTGGGATTGTTTTGCCTTTAGACGATCCATGATTTTGCTCGCAAACAGTGTAGAAGGCCACATCTGATCATCTCCTCCAGAAATAAGCAACAAAGAAGCTTGTAATTTTTCCACAGGAATTTCCGCAGCAGCGTAATCCTCAGGAAATTCTTGCATCCCTTGTAAATAACTTGTAGATATTGTGAGAGGATCTTCTGGATTCTGTCCTTTTCCATAACTGAGATCGCACATGGGAACAGGTGCATCGGGAATTAACGGCCCTCCCCGATATTGCCATGCCGGTACACGCTCGCTACTTAATCCTCCAAATACCACATAACTAGGAAGTGCAGCCACGATTGCCTGCACTTTTTCAGGAAATAAACAACCAATCAAAAGAGCAAGTTCCGCCCCCCTGGAGATGCCATAAATTCCCACACGATTTCCTAAAATATCATCTCTTTGAGATAACCATTCAAAAGCTCTTTCAAAATATTCTAAAGGGATGTTTTCAAGATTATCTGGCAATCCTTCGAGACCAAAATACCCCAAAGCAAGGACAGCAAAACCATTAGAGGCTATTAACCTAGCTCGGTTTTCACTTAGTCCCCCATTGGACCCACCTAATACGATAATGACAGGCAAAGGAGCTTGTGAGAAAGGAAGAAATAAAGAGCCTACTAAACCGTCTTCTTTAACCTCTATTTTTACCATCTCGAAAGATTGCCTCAGTCGTTGAACATTTTTGATATCCACGGTTTCCCCTTGAACGAACAATTTTAATTCAACTTCAAAATCTCCCTTTTTTTTAAAGGAAGCGAAAGGATTTAAAGTGGGTTTCATGGTCCAAAACAACCCCATTCCATCAGCCTCTTCATAAGCTCCTTCAATAGGATTTTGTGCATTCACGTATATAATACCGGTTTCATCAGCCTCAAATGAAGCCCAAGAATTCCATTTTTCGCCTACATCATCCACGATTTCCGCTTTTATGGTTGCGTGTTGAAAAGGATCTAACTCATGCACTTCAATAGATAAAGGAACATCCATTAATGCACATGTAGGCGAAACTTCAAGTCTAGGCTTTGCAATGGCAAATTGAGAAAATAAAAAAATAAAAAAAATAGAAAGATATTTGGAGAACATGAGACTAACCTCAAAAAATTTCAGGAATATAGCAAAAATATGCATAAAGAATCGATGACTTATCAAAGACTTTGCACTGAATATTATGACCTTAATAAACCTTCACCCCGTCAGAAATGTTGGCCTACTATCTTGATTACGCCGTAAAAGCTGGTGGTCCCCTTTTTAGGTCCCATGTGTGGAACAGGACACTATCTCATCCCACTTTTAGAAGAGGCCAATTTTGAAAGCTTTTCAATCCATGGTTCTTATGCATGCATTTTTATTTCCACCGGTTTATTTTGCCTTTTAACGACAAAAAAAGAGACGATCCACGCTCTTTTACTTATCAAAAAAAATAATTACACAAACGATTAATCCTATTCGAGAGCAATAGAAAGAAAATTGGATAAAATCGTGATTAACACACTCTCTAAATTTAATCCTTCTTCAGGTATTGAAATACCACTTTGCCGCTATGAGTTATGGGAAAAAAATGAGATCTCAAGGTTTTGCAATGACAAAAAAGTGGCAAGTAGCATCAGTATTTTATATGAGAGTTGCCAGTCTAAAGTCAACCTTAGCTACAAAGAAATTTTAAAGCCCTTGCTTCTTGTTCATCTAATGACAGGGATCCATCAATCATTAGGTCACATTCTTTTTCTTCCGGTGCTAATAGAAAAAGAGGTCGAGACTTCAATAAATAACCTTCTAACTCATTCAAAACTCTCTGTAAATTATCTTGAGATCGATAATCTCTCAAAAGGCGTCTAGCAAGGGCGATATCAGGAGGGGTGTCTAAGCAAATCAAGAAGTCAATATGCTGCCCTGTTGCGTGGTGACAATATCCAAGAGGGGCATCAAATAAAATGTAAGGAGTTGGAATGAGCTCTTTTTTTGTGGCAGGACAAACAATTGTTTGCCCCCGTTTGAGAACTTTTAATGTCGCGGCCAAATCATCATAAATCCAATCGTCATAATTGTGGCTTATTTCAAACCAATGCACGTAATCCTCGGGTCCTTGGGATATTTCATCGAAGTCATCCCAAAATAAGGCAGTCGCATTTAACGTTTTTGCAAGTCGTTTTGTCAAAGTTGACTTCCCCGCTCCAGATATGCCACTAATGCCAATAACAAAGGAGGGGTTTTCATTCATAAAAATGGAATTCGTTTAGGGTAATGAAAGGGTGAACAAGCCACCCCAGAATTTATCTCTCTATAATGTGGAATGACGACTAGGAATGTGAATGCCCTATAGGTTCGTCCGAAAAACCTCTCAGGAATCTTCTTTTACTTACAGCGACACATTTTTCAAAAACATTTTTATCCTTAGCGGAACTTACGCATTGAAGAAGATTGTGAAAGTCTCGAAACTGCAAAGATTCAAATGAGGCATACACTTTTTTTTCAAAGAAACCGGGTTTGAAAGTCAAATTCGCTTTTAAAAAAGAATTCGCGTATAAACGATATTTGATTCTTTGCCAGGTTAAAGCTTCCTTGCAGCTCATCGAATAAAATTCTTCATTCCCATCTTCAAAATGTAGTGTTATATGGACATGGCAACTCATGGTCTATCCTCCACATATTCTAAAAGCAGTTAGGATAAATAGGGAATTCAATTAAAGCAAGAGTCTCGCGCTTTATTTCCATCGCTCCAATAGATGATCCCCGACCCTTAGCGCATTTGCAATGGTTGTAAGAGAGGGATTCACAGCTCCGATGCTTGGGAAAAAGCTGGTATCCACCACATATAAATTATCAAGCTCATGTGCCTTGCAGTTTACATCAAGAACGGAATTTTTAGGATCTTTTCCAAAACGACAAGTTCCCGCTTGGTGTGCGACACCTGCAATAGGGATGTCTGTTTTTAGATAAAGATTGCGAGGAACTAAATAGTCTGGGTGCATTCCAAGATGATTAAGCATGGATTTAAGTTTTTCATAAAGCTTGAGCTTGGGTATCTGATTATTCGGAGTGTAGCTAAGCCTTACATGCCCTTGTTTATCTATTGTTATCCGATTATTAGGTGTCGGCAAATCTTCAGTTGTCAACCAAAAGTCCACAGCATGCCGCGCTAAATCGTTGAGAAGGATAAGCGGCAATATAGCTGTTTCGATGGGTTTCTCGCCTCTATACATCGGACCTTGTGACTTGCCTACCATTTGAATGCTTCCCATGGGAAAGTTAAACCCTTCCATGCCAAAATAAAAGTCGTTAAGAGCCAATGTTTTTTGGAAATAGGTAAGATTTGGCTCTCTTGAGATCGCTAAAACGGCCTGACTATTATGAAACATGTAATTGCGTCCCACTTGATCAGATCCGTTTGCTAATCCATTTGGATGTTTGTCATTTGCGGATGAAAGCAATAGCTTAGCGGAATTCGCGGCTCCACATGACACGACAATGAGATTACCTTTAAAGCTCTCTTTTAACCCGTTTATCTCCACAACAACTTCATTAACGGTTTTCCCTGATGCATCTGTATTTAATTTGATGACTTTAGCATTTGTTAAAAGAGTGACATTTGGGTAGGCAATCGCAGGGCGCACGCCCACTATTTCTGCATCTGCTTTCGCTTGAACAAGGCAAGGGAAACCGTCGCATGTTTGACACCGGATGCAACGACTATAAGGAGGATTTTTTTCATCGAGCATGATTGCACAGGGTGCTGGAAAAGGATGATAGCCCGCATTTTTAAGATTATCGTAGAGCTGCTGGATGCGTGGTTCATGCGAAACAGGTGAATAAGGAAATGGCGTACTTGCTGGAGGTTCTGTCGGATCAATCCCTCGCTCACCATGTACATAGTACATCTTTTCGGCTTTTCCATAATAAGGTTCTAATTCCTCATAACTAATGGGCCATGCCGGAGATATTCCATCATAATGTTGGAGTTCACCGAAATCTTCTTTTCGTAATCTGTAAAGAGCTGCGCCATACATTTTTGTCGCACCTCCTACAAAATAATGCACTTGTGGTTGAAAAGTTTTTCCTTGATCGTCATGCCAGGTATCGGGTGAAACATAGCGATTTTTGACAAAAACGTCTTCAGCTTGCCAATTTTCAATTTCTCTTTTAAGCCAATCTCCACGCTCTAAAATCAATATCCGCTTCCCTGATTGAGCCAGATGACAAGCCAAGGTTCCCCCTCCAGCCCCACTTCCAATGATGATCACGTCATATGCATCCATAAAAACTCTCTTAATCTTTTTTTGCCATCATTCTTGCCTAAAGACTCCAAATCTTTTCTTCTGAAAGTTTGTCTGGAGAGATCCCTTGGGCAACAAATTTTCCATATTGATGGATAAGTTTAGCCACTAAGCTCGTCCACCCCGTTTGATTGCTAGCCCCCAACCCTTTGCCTGAATCCCCATGAAAGTATTCATGAAACAAAATGTAATCTTTCCAGTGCGGATCGGTTTGAAATTTTTCAATATTGCCATAAACGGGTCGACGCCCATTTTGATCTTCTAGAAAAATATCAATAAGCCTCTTAGAAATATCCAAAGAGACCTCCCAAAGGTTTCGCATTTGCCCTGATCCCGTGGGACATTCAATTTTTAAATGGTCATCGTAGTAATAATGAAATTTTTGTAAGGATTCAATCAGCAGAAAATTGAGGGGAAACCATACAGGGCCTCGCCAGTTAGAATTTCCTCCGAAGATAGGTGTGGTAGATTCTGCAGGTTCATAGTCGAGTTTGAATGCTTTCCCATTTAAAAATACGGTAAAAGGTTGATCTTTTAATCGTTTCGAAACAGATCTAATTCCATTCGGACTTAAAAACTGCTCTTCATCTAAAACTTTTTCCAAAACGCGAGTCAGCTTAATTTGATTGGTAAAAGCAAGTAAAATGCGCTCGTGTTGCCCTCTTTTGCGCAAATCCGCGATGTTGTGAAGGCGTTCAGCCTGATTTTCCACAAACCAAACGAAACGGCGTCGGTAATTTGGGAATTTGCTTGGAACATCCGCATTATTGGTTGCCACCACAAATAAGGGAATAATGCCAGTCATGTTATCTTGGGACATGTTCACTTTTTCACCGTCCGCTTTTATCATCAGCCCATAATAAAAGCCATTTTCAGTATCCCACAAACCATCTACTTCTCCTGTCACATTGTTGATTGCATCCGCGATGCAAACAAAGTGCTCAAAAAATTTGGTGGCGATATCTTCATAAACAGGATCTTCATCCGCAAGCTCTAGAGCAATTTGAAGACAGTTTAAACAATACATCCCCATCCAGCCTGTGGCATCAGGTTGTTCCAAATATCCTCCATCAGGACATGTAAGCGAACGATCAAAAGCCCCAATGTTATCTAATCCTAAAAATCCCCCTTCAAAAATATTGCGGCCGGCTGTGTCTTTGCGATTAACCCACCAACCAAAATTCAATAATAGCTTATGAAAGATCCGCTCTAGGAAATTCCTATCTTTTCTTCCGTACATCGTACTTTCAATCTGATAGACACGCATAGCTGCCCATGCTTGTACAGGAGGGTTAACATCGGAAAATTTCCATTCATAGGCGGGTATTTGCCCATCTGGAGCCATGTACCACTCACGTGTTAACAAAAGCAATTGCTCTTTTGCAAACTCTGGATCAATCATGGCTAAAGATATGGTATGAAAGCCTAAATCCCATGCAGCAAACCAAGGGTATTCCCATTTGTCAGGCATCGAAAAAATATCATAGGCATCTAGATAAGGCCAGTGATAATTTCTCCCTTTTAAACGCTCTTGAGGAGGTTTAGGTTGCGAGGGATCTCCCTCTAACCATTTTTTTACATTGTAGTGGTAACATTGTTTATTCCACAGCAACCCTGCAAAGGCCTGCCTTTCTACATTCCGCATATCCTTTGACAAAGGATAAGGGGTCACGCTTAAATAAAAGGCGTCTGCCTCAACTTTTCTTTGTGCGAATATTTGATCAAATTCTGCCGCAAAAGGATTTGCCAAGTTGTCTCGATTAGTTAGGCGTAATTTGATGACTTTGGTTTCTCCAGCCGTGACATCCAAACGATAACTGATCGTGGCTTTCGTTCCTTTTTCACCATTGATGCTGTTTTGCGATCCGTGAATCAGGAATTCATTCACACCATCTTTTGTGTAGGATGATTTATTGGGGATTTGAAACAATTTTTCTTGGTTAGTTTCATTTTCTGTAAAATAAACAGCATCGGGACTATCACAATATAGCCAATAGTCTCCTAAACCAATATGAGAGGCTTTTAGAACATGTTTTTCTTTTGTAAGCGAGATGACCGGCTTCGCGTTATTCGTATCCCATGACCATGTATTCCGAAACCATAGTGTGGGGAGTAAATACAAGACCGCAGATTCTGGCCCTCGATTGGCAACAGTAAATTGAATTAAGAGATCTTCGGATGAAACTTTTGCATATTCCGTAAAGACGTCGAAATAACGATTATCATCGAAGATGCCCGTATCTAAAAGCTCATATTCCGGTTGTTCTCGTGTTCTTTGCTTATTTACAGAAACTAATTCATCGTAAGGAAAAGCCTTTTGTGGATATTTATAAAGATGCTTCATGTAAGCGTGGCTGGGGAGGTTGTCTAAATAAAAATAATATTCTTTTACATCCTCTCCATGATTCCCCTCTGGACCTGAGACTCCAAATAAACGCTCTTTCAAAATGGAATCTTGTCCATTCCATAGAGCCAAGGCAAAACAGAGCTGCTGTTTTTCATCCGAAATACCCGCTAATCCATCTTCTCCCCAACGATAAGCACGCGAGCGAGCTTGATCATGCGGCAAGTATTCCCACGCAGTTCCTTGAGGGCTATAATCTTCTCGCACAGTTCCCCATTGACGCTCACTTAAATAGGGGCCCCATTTCCTCCATGAGGCTTGATTGAGCCGAATGTCTGACAGACGTTTACCTTCTTCTGTGGATTCAATATTCTCCATTTTACAATCCAGGACTTTGATGCATCAAACCACCATCCACAAATACGGTAGAGGCAGTCATATAGCTAGCCCCTTCTCCAGCAATAAAAGCGACGACTCTGGCAATCTCTTCTGGTTGAGCCATTCTACCTAAAGGAATTGTCGTATCCAGTTCTTTCATTAATGTGGCATTTTCCATCGTGGCGCGATTAATAGGAGTTGCAACTGCTCCAGGGCCAATTCCCGTCACTAAAATGTCATATTTGGCAAGCTCAAGAGCTGAGGTTCGAGTTAGCATCCGCATGCCGCCTTTCGACAGGCAATAAGGAATATTGTTAGGCATGGGCCAATCTTCATGTACAGAAGTGATATTGATAATCCGCCCGCCCTTACCTTGCTTAATCATTTGTTTGGCTGCAATTTGGGTCCCAAAGAAAGCGCTTTTCAAATTGATCGCTAAAACTCTTTCATACTGAGCTTCGGTTGTATCCAGGATAGAGGTTCTCGTTTCGATGCCTGCATTGTTCACCAAAATGTCTAAATGTCCAAATTGTTTAACAGCTGCGTCCACTAATGCTTGCCAATCAGACACTTTGCTTACATCTGCATCAACACCAATCACTTGATCGCCCAAGGCTTTTACCTTCTTTTCTAATTCTTCCGTCGCTTGAGGATTCACGACATAATCGATGACGATATTAGCCCCACGCTTAGCTAGCTCTAGAACAATGCCCGCCCCTATGCCTGTGTTCCCTCCTGTAACAATGGCTACCTTTCCTTTCAAATCCATTATATCTCCTTTGATAAATGATTGTTCTTTGGAGTTTCTGTGACAAAAAATGAAATAATCCCAAGAATAAAGGCGACTACCGCCCCGACTAAATACACGTCTCTTAAGCTCATATGCGTGCTATCTTCAAGTAATCCAACTCCAAAGGCTGCGATTCCATATCCCAATAAATAAAATGAAATCACCATGCCTGGCACGGAGGAAGCAAATGCTTTCAGCTGTTGATTTCCAAAACTAATAATAAGAGGAAGAAGGACCGAACATCCAAAACCGGTTAATCCAAATGCAGCCACAGCCCAGTATTCAGCATTTGGCGGAAGTGAGGCTATCACGATAAATGCAAGTGTCGAAATGAAGGGAAAAGTTTGGAAAATAAGCTCTTCTCGAAAATATTTTCTGACGATTGCAAAAAATACCCTTCCAAAAGTCACCATTCCCCAAAAAGCCGTTAAAGCAATGGACTGCAATTCAAGCGAAGCATGGAGATGTGTTTTCATAAAAATAGAAAGCCAATTTCCGTTTAATGTTTCCACAATTCCATACAACAAAGCAAAAGACGCAAAGATCCAAAAACGAATGGGGATGGGAACGGTGAGCGATTGATTTGTTGAAAAGTTAAATTTTCCTCCTGGCAAGTTTAAAGCCTGGCTGAAAATAAATCCTGTGGCTAGCAGGATAGCCAATAAAAGCGGTAATCCCCACCAAAACCCCATCGAAACAAAAAACGCATTAAAAATGGGTGCTAAAGCTGTCCCAATTCCTAAAAGAGCATTTAACATGAGAAGGATGGAATCGACTTGGGTAGGATATAGTAAAGCTGCCATCGCATTAATGGTGGGGACAACCAGTCCAAAGCCGAGCCCTAGACAACCTGTCGCACAGAGTAAGATGACATAGCTTAAAATAGAGGAGTGCACGGTAAAGGCACTTATAGCAAGCAGTATCATGGATAAGAGATTGGCTACAAGTCCACACAAAAAAACCGACTTTGATCCAAATTTTCGACAAAAAACAGGATTTAACGCGGACGCAATGATCGACAATATAGCTTGAGGAATAAATAGGCTTCCATAGGCAGTACTGGACAGGTGAAATTGATGTGGATCAGTTAATATAGTACTTACAGCAGGAAATGCGACCAATGCGATCCCCTGGACTAGACCAGCAAAATAAATGGCTATCGTTTCTTTACGCATTAGGAAGCCTTTGCTAGTTCAGGAACAGGTTTAGCTCCCTTCGTATTTAACTTAATGGCCCAAATAGAATCTGATGAACAAATAAACAAGACGTTATTATCTTTACCGCCAAAAGTTAAGTTCGCTGTTTCTTTTGGCATCCGAATTTTTCCAATCAACTCTCCCTTAGGATTGAACACCTGCACCCCATCCAAAGCTCCCACATAGATATTACCCTCGTGATCGAGACGCATTCCGTCAGGAAACCCAGGCGCTACCATCGTAAAAAGCCGCTTATTTGTCACCTTGGAACCATCTTCTGTGACATCAAAAGAATAAATTGCGTGAGGATATTTTTCATAATAGGTGCGAGGAGCTTGAATTGCCCCGCTATCAATCACGTATAAAATTTTTTCATCTGGGGAAAAAGCAATTCCATTAGGCATCTTAAAGTCGGTAATGACAGCATCTAAATCCTTGGTTTTCGGATTGTAACGATAGACATTGTTCGGTAGATAACATTCTTGTGGAAATTGTAAGCACCCATATCCTGGATCCGTGAACCAAACTGTCCCGTCGGATTTGACGACTAAATCGTTAGGTGAATTAAGGGGCTTTCCATCGTAAAATCCCACTAATGTTTTGACTTCCCCAGTTAGTTCAGTTACAGAAACTCTTCTACCCGTCGTTTCTGCAGTCAATAATCTTCCTTCTGAGTCAATGGTTTGACCATCCGCAATATTGGAGGGATGTCTAAAAACCACGGGTTTACTCCATGATAAAGGGGTAATCTGATTATAGGGTAAAAGTCCGTGCCAACGCAGAATAAGAATATTATCATTAATTTGATCGGTGAAAAGTAAATACCCTTCTTCACTATTTTTAATAGAAAGATAAGCTGGTCCTTCCGTAAATCCAAAACCATCTGCCACATGAAAAAGTTGTGGTCTTACCCCTAAAATTTTTGCAAATTCTTCAGAATACACTTCAAAAGGAAGTTGCGGGGTTGCCGAAATAGGATAAGCAGGATTATTTTTTATCGAATCATTGCAAGAAGCTTGGGAAATGAGGAAAAGAAACAAACAAAGCCATTTAAACATAAGCCCCCTTCTGACTTCGAACCATTTACTCGTTTTTATGAAGAAATAAGTCTTTTAGAAGTAGAAAGTCAAATCATTTAAAATAAATTTCTCAAAAAAAATGAACACAATTCCTTCTTGTGGTTTTTTATTTAAAATCGTTAATAGAAATTGCAGATTTTAAAAATCTAAAAAACGATTGTTTTGAGGAAGCAATGTTGTTATAATGACATTATAACACTTAACAAAGTAATAGTTTATGACTTTACCTCTACAACCTAAAAATGAAACTATTATTACTAGTGCGAATAATTTACAAGACCCACTAAAAAATTATGGGGTCTATCCTAATAAAAAATTATCAAAATTTCTTCCCCATTTTGGAAAAAATCTCAGTCTTTCCACACTTTCTTCTGTAATTACCTCTTTTATTTCTCAAAATATCTTAGGATTAGTTAATAAAGTTAAAAGTGCAGCAAACAAAATTTTTAAAATAAAATTTGTAAGTAAAACTAAATTATTCACAAGTCATGAAAAAATAGATAAATCTCAAAATGCATGGCTTTTAAATCTTGCTCTCTTAAAAGCTGCTGCTGATTCTGGGGAATTGACAGAAGAACAAAAAAAACAAATTCAATTTCTAGCCTCTAATTACTTGAGCAAAACGGCACCTATTCACCTAAAAACAATGCGTACGTTTTTTAGAAAACTTGGCCCTCTATTTCAGGTCAGCGGGACAAAAATCAACCATGACTATTATCATCGGTTTTCTTTGCATAAATTAATCCATTGAGATATTGTCAAATGTTGTGTTTTGAGCATCTAATAGCGCATCCAATTTTTTAAAAATTAAGCTGTGTATTTCACGTTAAAGACTTCTTCCCC
>NZ_BAWW01000040.1 GCF_000875975.1 Parachlamydia acanthamoebae
GATTAACAAACTGATTTTGGGTGTGCAGTTTAAAGATGGGGAAGAAGTCTTTAACATGAAATACACAGCTTAATTTTTAACAAGTTGGATGCGCGCTATTAGATGCTCAAAACACAACATTTGACAATATCTCAATAGATAATCCGGAAGGTTTAGGGCTCAAATTAGTCAGAATTTCTATTTAAATTGGTATGAAAAAGGAGCAGCCAAAGTCATTTTTATTCTTGTTCAATTTTTTCCCATAAAACATACGCTTCACCATCATATGCACTAATGAGCATCATTTTAGTTTTTTT
Source organism: Parachlamydia acanthamoebae (assembly GCF_000875975.1). NCBI lineage: Bacteria > Pseudomonadati > Chlamydiota > Chlamydiia > Parachlamydiales > Parachlamydiaceae > Parachlamydia > Parachlamydia acanthamoebae. The sequence goes on from NZ_BAWW01000040.1 coordinate 297, forward strand.
ACAGATGGCTTGGATATCTTCCAACGAGAGAATATTGCTGTCATTTTTGAAACAATCAGCCTCTGTTAAAACTCCTACAGAGTGCCAAAAAGAAAATGAACTCCGCATACAATCTGTTATAAACTTGTGGTTTTTATTATGTTCTCTGATTACATACATAACTTCGTTTTCATACAAATAGATACTTTTTTTTTCGTAGAATTTGTTTAAATAAGAATCATCATAGTCCATTGTAACCTCATCAAACACACAAGAAAATTTTTCATTGGAAATAAGTTTATGAAAAACAAAATTACTTAACTCTTCCTTTATTGTGGGGACTATTTGATGACGTGATTTTTTTCCATTAGTCTCGGAAACAATTATAGGATTTTGAGGGAGGATAACGCCGCTTTTAAATTCATAAAGTCTTTCTAAGTCAGAACCTAATGTCAATAAAGTAAAAAAAACACCCGACTTAAAATCGACTAAATTAAGTAACTCTGAAGATAATGCATTTTTTATACCTAATTTTTTTTTAACAAATTCAATCGTACGGTCAAAGTTTAATTCGTATCTATACAATGTTTTCATTTTTTAGGCTCCCATGTTCCGTCGAGGAATAGTCTTTCTTCGTATTCAGTTTTGCGATCTCTATAATCCCAGTGAGGGCCTTTTGGTAGAGGATGGTTAAGATCTGGATATAAACTTTCTTTAGTTTTTCCATTATACCAGGCACCTTCTCCGCTACCTGGAGGGCCATCTCCTTTCCATGTATATTCTTCGCCTGGACATTTGGTGGGATCGTCACCAAGTTCATCTCCTCCATAGGGAGATTTCCGGTCACCCTTCTTTTTTTCGTTTTCGGAGGGGTCGGAAATAGCTTCATGATAATAGGCAACATCTTGTTCTTTATTTAGGGTTTTATCAAGTTCGTAGACCCCCCATGCTAACACAGCTCCTGTTAGGCTAGCAACTACCACCTCTGCCGTTATAAAACTGATCCCAAATTCACCAAGGCTTATACAAATAAGAGGAAGCGCAAAAGCAAAGCGTCCATCTGGATCAATGTAACGGAAAGGATTATTTTTAACATAGCTATAAAGGTTCATTCCATCAGTAAAACCAGCAGGATCTGTAGTCAGCCAACGGCTGAGTTCCACATTGTAGTAGCGCCTACCGAAGTTAATAAGATGCGTTTCTGGATCAGTTCGTTTGGAACAAAAACGCCAAGGTGTTATCGGTTTTTTAACATCTCCGGATGGATCGAAGATGGTTTCTTCTCCGAAAGCCGTGTAGCGATAGATATCGACAGGTTCACCTTTAGAGTTTAAAAGAACTTGAACATGCCCTGTAAAGTTAGTTAAAGGAATATATACTTGTCCTTGAATTTCAAAAGCAACCGCAGCACCGATTTCAGCACCACGTCCATGGCCAAGCGGTCTAAATTCCATTAAGTGTTGTTCTGCATCACAAACACCGACTTCATTATCTCCTTGGTAGAGGAAATACTGTGTATCTTGTGTCACCCAATTGTCTGTTAATGGATCCCAAAGCGATTTAACTTTAGAAAGGCGCCGACTTAGATCGTCATAGGTGTAGTTAAAACGTATATTGCCGATGGTAACAGAAAGCAATCTATCCCAGGCATCATACGTGTATTTTTGATCATGGCGCTCGGATAGATTTCCATTGGGG
>NZ_BAWW01000041.1 GCF_000875975.1 Parachlamydia acanthamoebae
GATGCCTGGGATAGATTGCTTTCTGTTACCATCGGCAATATACGTTTTCATTATACCTATGACGATCTAAGTCGGCGCCTTTCTAAAGTTAAATCGCTTTGGGATCCATTAACAGATAATTGGGTGACGCAAGATACGCAGTATTTCCTCTACCAAGGAGATAATGAAGTCGGCGTTTGTGATGCAGAGCAACACTTAATGGAATTTAGACCGCTTGGCCATGGACGTGGTGCTGAAATCGGTGCTGCGGTTGCTTTTGAAATTCAAG
>NZ_BAWW01000042.1 GCF_000875975.1 Parachlamydia acanthamoebae
TATTAGCCGTTTTATGCACCCAACACCTTTGCTGCTTTGTTGCTGGAAACTCTTCATTTAAAGCTGCCCAAAAGCCAAGTGCTCCATCTCCAATCGCAAGCTTTGGTCCTTCTTTGAGACCTCGATGTTTTAAATTTTGCAAAACTTCTTTCCAAGACAGTTTGCTTTCTCGGTGCCCATCATGGATCATGATAAGTTCTTTATTTCCATTCTCTAAAGCACTATCAGAACCAGAACGCAGGGTCGATCTTCTTCTAAACGAATGTTAAAATAAATCCCATCCGCCCATATATAAACGTACTTTTTTGCGGATAAATCACTTTTGAGCCAATTTTGATATTCTGTTGTCCATGAATCTTTCAATCTAA
>NZ_BAWW01000043.1 GCF_000875975.1 Parachlamydia acanthamoebae
AGTGATCCCGACGATGAGCTCCTTTGGCTAAGCGGCCACAATATTCGATCTGTGTGAGTCTTTGCGAGCAGTTGTAGTGATAAATGGTTTTATTACTTTTAACATCTTTTACTTCGGTGTACCCTCCAAGATGATGGCTGAGGTCATCTAAGCTATTGAGGAAGTACTCAAAAGAGTAGGTTCGAATGAGTTTTGCTGTTGGTCCCACAGGTTGTTCAATGTATTTGACGCGATGGCGTCGGGGAT
>NZ_BAWW01000044.1 GCF_000875975.1 Parachlamydia acanthamoebae
TAAGCGAGAGTACGACGGCCATCATAACGAAAAAATTGAGATTAAGACGAGTGATGACCGCATCATTTCGTATTTTATTAGAAGACCTAAAAGTTTCAATCAATGGCTTTTAGAAAAGGTCGAGCGTTCTGATGGACCCACCATTCAATATGATTATGCGCATGTGGATGATGATTTTAACGAATATCCGCGCATCATTTACAAAGACCTTCCCGATTCTCGATCTGTTCACATTGGTTATTGGCGAAGAAAGGACGTCAGCAATGGGATAAAGATTGACGTAG
>NZ_BAWW01000045.1 GCF_000875975.1 Parachlamydia acanthamoebae
ATCCCCGACGCCATCGCGTCAAATACATTGAACAACCTGTGGGACCAACAGCAAAACTCATTCGAACCTACTCTTTTGAGTACTTCCTCAATAGTTTAGATGATCTCAGCCATCATCTTGGAGGGTACACCGAAGTAAAAGATGTTAAAAGCAATAAAACCATTTATCACTACAACTGCTCGCAAAGACTCACACAGATCGAATATTGTGGCCGCTTAGCCAAAGGAGCTCATCGTCGGGATCACT
>NZ_BAWW01000046.1 GCF_000875975.1 Parachlamydia acanthamoebae
TATGATTCATTAGGGCGGAAAGAATCCGTCAAAACCTTCTTTGGACATGGAGACAATGATTATACCTTAGATGTATTTGCCTATGACCTCCATGACTATGTCGTTGAAGCAAGACAAGAAGACGCTTTTAAAAACGTCCTCCGTAGACAAACCTATATCTATGACGCCGATGGCAATCAAATAGAAACCAGCACCTATTCACATGCCGGTGTTAGCACAGTTAAAACGACCTATAATTGCCATAA
>NZ_BAWW01000047.1 GCF_000875975.1 Parachlamydia acanthamoebae
GAAAAAATTGAGATTAAGACGAGTGATGACCGCATCATTTCGTATTTTATTAGAAGACCTAAAAGTCTCAATCAATGGCTTTTAGAAAAGGTCGAGCGTTCTGATGGACCCACCATTCAATATGATTATGCGCATGTGGATGATGATTTTAACGAATATCCACGCATCATTTACAAAGACCTTCCCGATTCTCGATCTGTTCACATTGGTTATTGGCGAAGAAAGGACGTCAGCAATGGGATAAAGATTGACGTAG
>NZ_BAWW01000048.1 GCF_000875975.1 Parachlamydia acanthamoebae
TGATGGCTTCAACGCTAACGAAGGAGATCGTACACTTGTAAGCCAGAGCCTATTGCATGAAATTGCACCTCTCAAAGAAGGGTTTATCTATTTATCTGAAGAAGAAAAATTTTCCAGTATCGATGCCAACGGAGAAAAAACCTGTTTCAAACGTCTACTGAATCACTACGATAAACACGGCAGACTCACAGCCCAAGATCACTTTGAAACAGATCACTCCCCATCCCCTCGTTATCGTTTACATTGGACCTATG
>NZ_BAWW01000049.1 GCF_000875975.1 Parachlamydia acanthamoebae
GTACTCATAGGTGGTTACATGCCCTTTTGCATCTATTTCTTTCAGAAGATGGAAAGCCGAGTATTCATAGGAATGCGTTCCTAAGGGTTCTCCTTCGGGAGAAAATGATTCGCTTGTCAGAACACGATCTTTATAATCATAGGTATAAACGGTTCGCATTCCATTTTTTTCGATTTTCTCTTCCAGATTTCCATCGAGCGTGTAGGTCATTCTTTCAATGGAACCATC
>NZ_BAWW01000050.1 GCF_000875975.1 Parachlamydia acanthamoebae
TTTAATCTAAAAAGAAATCTTCTTTTAAGGGATTACCAGGAGAAACGGCATAATGACTAAAGTCCGTTACCCCCTTATCGCGCAATATATCCTCATCAATAAAAAAATGGCCGGTGCATTCCCGACTGTCTTTCAACAAAATTTCATACGCTGCATCTGCAACGATAGAAGGTAAGCGACAATGCTTAGTCGTACTTTCAATC
>NZ_BAWW01000051.1 GCF_000875975.1 Parachlamydia acanthamoebae
AAAATGGTATGAACTTGGTTTGAATGAAGGGATGGGAGCCATTGCCAAATTTGAAGGACATCGACCCATTGCTAAGTGCAAAATATCACCAGATTCTTTGAAATATGGAGCAACAAATTGTGGACGAGGACAAATTAGCGGAAAGACAAGTCCCAAAAATGTGATGTTAGACAGGCAGGATGGTGATGGGTTGTTATCCATCTTAGAGGGTTCCGGAACGCGCCATACTTTTAAAAAAAGAAAAACCCCCGAAGGCAAATTATACTGCTTGGAAAAAACCCATCATCCTAACGGGAATTTTTTCAAATACACTTACAACAAACATAACGAGCTCACTAAAGGCATTCTAACGGACTGTCAGGAAAATCCCTTTGCCCAATTTAAAATT
>NZ_BAWW01000052.1 GCF_000875975.1 Parachlamydia acanthamoebae
ATGAAAACGTATATTGCCGATGGTAACAGAAAGCAATCTATCCCAGGCATCATACGTGTATTTTTGATCATGGCGCTCGGATAGATTTCCATTGAGGTCATAGGCATAAGCACTCAGTTTGTCTCCTAAAAGCTGATTCAGTGAATTGACGTCAAAACGTTGATCATCTTTTACAAAGCGATTAAAGAGTGAATCGTGTTGATAAGAGTGATTCGCTGAACTCTTTTCTGAATTGAGCTGATAG
>NZ_BAWW01000053.1 GCF_000875975.1 Parachlamydia acanthamoebae
TATGATTCATTAGGGCGGAAAGAATCCGTCAAAACCTTCTTTGGACATGGAGACAATGATTATACCTTAGATGTATTTGCCTATGACCTCCATGGCTATGTCGTTGAAGCAAGACAAATGGAGACAATGATTATACCTTAGATGTATTTGCCTATGACCTCCATGGCTATGTCGTTGAAGCAAGACAAGAAGATGCTTTTAAAAACGTCCTCCGTAGACAAACCTATATTTATGACGCCGATGGCAATCAAATAAAAACCAGCACCTATTCACATGCCGATGTTAGCACAGTTAAAACGACCTATAATTGCCATAAACAACCCACTTCTGTCACCGATCCAGAAGGCAATGTCACACGCATAACCTATCGTTATGATTATAAAGATCAGTACGGCCTAACTGTTCCCTATTCAGAAACCACCGATCCCAAAGGAAACATAACCGTTTCCATTTACAACACACACAATCAAATTGCAACTCTGCAAATCAAAAATGCTCTCGGTCAAATTCTTCAACAGCGGGAGTTTTTCTATGATGGAGTGGGACAGCTGATTGAAACACGTGAAAAAGTCTTTAAGGTAGACGTCTTTGATCGGGAAGTCATCACAAAATGGACATACAATTCCATTGGAGACGTCGCCTCTTGCATCGAAGCAGTTGGAACACCTGAACAAAAAAGTACTTTCCACACCTTTAACAACCTCAGCCAAAAGATTTCCACACTAAAACCTGACGGCAATCTGATCTATTTCACCTATGATGGAAAAGGTCGCCTATCAGCTGTAGCTTCCGCTGACCAAACGCTCTCCTATGCCTATACCTATGATCTGAATGATAATCCTATCCTCATTCAGGATCTCATCAATCATACACAAAATACCCGAACTTATGACCGGTGTGATCGCCTCGTTGAAGAAACGTTGGGCAATGGTCTGCAGATGAAATATGTATACGACCGGCAAGGACGCGTTCATTCCAGTACACTTCCTGATGGTAGCCACGTCGTGTACGGCTACAACGCGGTAGATCTAACAGAAGTTAAGCGAATCAACCTTTCAGGAGAACAGCTTTATTCCCAAACTTACCGCTATGACCAAGCAGGTAATCTGATCCAAAAAGATCTGCCTTTCAACATCG
>NZ_BAWW01000054.1 GCF_000875975.1 Parachlamydia acanthamoebae
GCTTTAAATGAAGAGTTTCCAGCAACAAAGCAGCAAAGGTGTTGGGTGCATAAAACGGCTAATATTTTAGATAAAATGCCAAAAAGTGTTCAAAAGTATGCCAAAGAAATCATTCACGAAATTTATATGGCTCCAAGAAAAACGGATGGACTAAAAGCTTTTGAGAAGTTTCTTGGGACATATGAATCAAAATATCCAAAAGCCTGTGAATGTTTGAAAAAAGACAAAGATCAATTATTTAGCTTTTATGATTTTCCAGGCATGCATTGGCAACATATAAGAACAACGAATCCA
>NZ_BAWW01000055.1 GCF_000875975.1 Parachlamydia acanthamoebae
GATGCCTGGGATAGATTGCTTTCTGTTACCATCGGCAATATACGTTTTCATTATACCTATGACGATCTAAGTCGGCGCCTTTCTAAAGTTAAATTGCTTTGGGATCCATTAACAGATAATTGGGTGGCACAAGATACACAGTATTTCCTCTATCAAGGAGATAATGAAGTAGGAGTTTGTGATGCAGAGCAACACTTAATGGAATTTAGACCGCTTGGCCATGGACGTGGTGCTGAAATCGGTGCTGCGGTTGCTTTTGAAATTCAAGGACAAGTATATATTCCTTTAACTAACTTTACAGGGCATGTTCAAGTTCTTTTAAACTCTAAAAGTGAACCTGTCGATATCTATCGCTACACGGCTTTCGGAGAAGAAACCATTTTTGATCCATCTGGGGATGCTAAAGATCCGACAACATCTTGGCGTTTTTGTTCCAAACGAACTGATCCAGAAACGGGCCTGATTTATTTTGGCAGACGTTACTACGACCCTCAAATAGCTCGTTGGATCACTGCTGATCCCCTTGGTTATGAAGCTGGACCTAATCTGTATGCTTATGTGAATAATAGTCCACTGACTCACATCGATATTTATGGCCTCATTGATATTGATGGTATTTATGATGAAGAAACTAGACGTGCAAGAGATGCAGAGCTAGGTCGCAAGCTGAAAGGGATGGCACATGGCACAGTTGATTTTGCTGTAGAAACCATCCATGGCTTACAAACTTCCATGGCCTATATAGGAGCTGACGAATTCTGTTTAGAGGAAAGAAGGGGTATAATTGGAGGTATTGAAGAATCTCAAACCCGTCAAAGAAAAATTATTGACAATAAGATTATGGGTGTATTCAACATTGATCCCTCGGACGAAATTTATCAATCGTTCCGCAATAACACAAAATTAGGATTGGAGATATGGTCTTTAGCAACGGGTACTTATGGTGCTTATAAAGGAATTAGACATTTAAATAAACTATTTAAAATGTCTGGTAAAGCCTTGGATTTCACAAAAATAGGTACTAATCTAAAACTGCCTACAGCAATAAAAGAGAATTTTTTTCTTGCTGGAGAAGGAAAATATAACCTTGATTTATTATCCAAAGCGGGGCAAGTTTTAGATCGAAATTCTTTGACGAAGGCTGGTAGAGCATTGCAAAAACACGGTTCTCGCCCAGGTAGCTTTTTTCCAAAGGTTAACGGTAAAGCAAGTAACATAAATGCGCTAGGCCAAAATTGCTTAGACGATATTTTGACGCATCCCAATAGTATAATTAAGGAATGGAATCATAGAAGTTTTGGGGAAGTTATTAACATTACAATTCCCAAGCATGGGGGAGCAAGATTTTCTATAAACGGTGATTTAATTGGATTTTTGGAGCCATAATGTTAGACAATCAAGAGGATAATTTTAGCATTTTTATTGCTAGCGTACCTGATCGTGAAAAATGTGTATGCGAAATTTTTTTTAATCGTTTTCAATGGGCTGAAATTTCACAAGAAGAAGAAGAAATAATTATTCAATTTTATTCACATCCGTCTCAGGATTATTGGGAGTTTTCTTTGGATGAGGCTTTAGCAACTTTACTTAAGGCTAAAGAAAGATTTTTAAGTGAATAATTCATGTAAGCTGAAATCCCCCATGACGATGACCTTGCATCTTGCTAGACCAATCTGAGATATGATCAAAAGTTGTGTATGATGGTGAAGCGTATGTTTTATGGGAAAAAATTGAACAAGAATAAAAATGACTTTGGCGGCTCCTTTTTCATACCAATTTAAATAGAAATTCTGACTAATTTGAGTCTGTTACATATCTGGATCAGGGATTAAGAAAGCGAAAGAATTTTGTAAAGATCAGCTAAGCATCCAAATTTTAAACATTCTCCACCAAAGGTCTCACTGGAAGGGCATACGAGGAAAGACTATTCCTCGACAGAACATGGGAGCCTAAAAAATGAAAACATTGTATAGACACGAATTAGATTTTGATCGTACGATTGAATTTGTTAAAAAAAACTTAGATATAAAAAATGTATTATCTTCCGAGCTTCTTAATTTAGTCAATTTTAAGTCGGGTGTTTTTTTTACTTTATTGACATTAGGTTCCGACTTGGAAAGACTTTATGAATTTAAAAGCGGTATTATTCTTCCTCAAAATCCCATAATTGTCACCGAAATTGATGGGAAAAAATCGCGTCATCAAGAAATATCTACAATAAAGGAAGAGTTAAGTGATTTTGTTTTTCATAAGCTTATTTCCGATGAAAAACTTTCTTGTGTGTTTGATGATGTAATGAGCAGCCCCGACGACCCTCCTTTAAAAGAATTCTACGAAAAGAAAAGTATTTATCTGCATGAAGATGAAATTATGTATGTAATCAGAGAGCATAATAAAAATCGCGAGTTTATATCAGATTGTATGTGGATTGCATTTTCTTTTTGGCACTCTGTGGGAGTTTTAACAGAGGCTGATTGTTTCAAAAATGATAACCATACCCTTTCGCTAGAAGATATCCAACACATCTGTAAAAAAACAAGGATGATTCTAATTGGCGCCTATGATGGTGAAGGTTATGTTTTATGGGAAAAAATAGAATAAGAATAAAAAGACAACTTTGGCTATTCCCTTTTCATACCAAATTTAAATAGAAATTCTGACTAATTTGAGTCTGTTACATATCTGGATTAGGTCAGATTAAGAAAGCGAAAGAGTTTTGTAAAGATGCTGCTAAGCACCCAAATTTTAAACATTCTCCGCCAAAGGTCTCACAGGAGAGGCATACGGAGAAAGATTATTCCTAGACGGAACATGGGAGCCTAAAGAGATGTTGTCAAATGTTGTGTTTTGAGAATCTAATAACGCATCCAAGCTTTTTAAAAATTAAGCTATGTTTTTTATATTAAAGACTTCTTCCCCATCTTTAAACTGCACCCCCAAAATCAGTTTGCTAACCAACTCATGACCTTTTAATTTTCGCCATTTTAAAACAGTGGGATCAATTAAATGACCAACAGAAAGAAAATTTTATTTATGAGAGAATTGGAGAAGCAGCTATAGAATCTGGGATAGCTATTGGTGGTTTGATATTAACAAAAAGTAAAGGATTGGGGATACTTCAGTGGACTGTTAAAAATCGCGCTGTTATAAGAGATTTCATTGATGACTTGTACCAAAAAACCAATAGTAGGTCTCTCAATTCAAAAATTACTGAACAAGAAAAAACAATTGAAAATCTAACAGAAATAACAAAAAGAATTTTAAAAGAAGCAAAACCAAGAACTAACAAATTAAGACCGAATAAAAATGCTGAAGGACCTCATACATCTTTTAAAATAGATCCTTCTTCTCAAAGAATAAGCGGATATGAAACATATGACTGGAATTCTATTACAGGTATATGGAGTGCTGTATTACGTTTCAGAGGAATGGGAAAACCTCACGGTAATGTCCATCCACCATTTATTTTAACTAGAACTCCGGGTAAAGGTCCAGGATCGCCCCCTATTGTTCCTACTAAACCATCATTAAGGGAGTTGCCGAATGGGTATTAACGAAGAAAATAAATTACTTAAAATACTTCAAGAACAATTTAAAAATGCTTTTAATTATACTGAAGATGATTATTTGCATGCTTTTGGAAAGGCAAGCCAGGTTTTATTGGCGTCAATAATTTTTTTTCCTGATTTTGTAGAAATCGATTCTCGTATTTTTTTAAAAAGAAATGTTCTTGATCAAGATGTAATAAGAAAAATGCTTGAAGATGGCGAGGATATCACCGAGGTTGAAAAAAAATTTAACTTTATAGAAGTGGATTTTCTTTTCGATGGAGGAGGAAGAGATCTTGCTGAAGATGCAGACATTGTATTTGCGCAGATAATAAAAACAGCTTGGGATGCATGGTTAAAATATCAATATCCAAGTCGAAAATTTATAGTAGAAATAATAGATGTGGAAGGAACTGGAGAGAGTTTAGGTGTTCAATTTTGTGAGGAAAGTAAATTTTCTATTTATGATTAATAATCGTTTTATAAATGAGATGAAGAAAACCGCTAGAAAGTGACCTATTCCCAATAAATTAAAAATAGAAGTTCGTGTAAGAGACTGTCAATTTTTTCTGTGTAAATCATTTTAGCCGATTTCTAAACCAAGCCTTTCGCCATATGCCCAAAGCTAGGTGAGAAACGACTGCTTTCCATTCTCGGTGAGGCATTGTCCATTTTTTAGAAATGTCCCTTACCGCCAGGAATAACATCTTAAATAGGGCGTCATCTGTTGGAAAAACAGCCTTATTTTTTGTGACCTTTCGAAACTGTCTATGAAGGCATTCTACCGCATTTGTGGTATAAATGATACGACGAATTGGTTGAGAAAATTCAAAAAAAGTAGAGAGGTTTTCCCAGTTCGCTATCCAAGGCTTCATAGCCAGCGGGTACCGATCATCCCATTTTTCTTTTAACCTTTCCAGATTTAATTCCGCCAATTCTTTCGTCGTAGCCCCATAGATTGTTTTTAAATCAGCTACAAATTCTTTGGAATGTTTTGTTGGAATAAACCTAATTGAATTCCGAATCATGTGAATCACACAAAGTTGAATTTTAACATCAGGGAACATCGATCTTATCGCATCAGGAAGCCCTTTTAAACCGTCTATGCATGCAATCAAGATGTCTTTCACTCCACGATTGCTTAGCTCTGTGCAAACTTTAAGCCAAAAATTTGCCCCTTCCGATTCATCGACCCAAAGACCCAGAACATCTTTTTTCCCGGCATTGTCTATTCCCAGGCATGTATAAGCGGCCTTTGAAACAACTTTTCCACCTTCTTTCACTTTGTAATGAATAGCATCAAAGAAAACTATAGAATACACTGACTGAAGCTGTCTTGCTTGCCAGCCGGTTGCAACCTCAATTACCTTATCTGTAATTAGATATCAGAGCGGGAGACATTTCAAAGCCATATAGTTCCTGAATATGTGCTTGAATATCCGTTGTGGTCATGCCTTTTGCGTACATTGAAATTATTTTATCATCAAAATCACTGATGCTTCTTTGCCGCTTTTTTACGGCAATCGGTTCAAATTCTGAATTTCGGTCTCTTGGGACTTCAACTTCAATTTCACCATAATTGCTTTTAAGTGCTTTTTTTTGTACGTCCGTTTCTACTGTTCCCCGAATGATGTCCTTCGGGAGAGTGCTTTTCATAACCGAGGTGCTCGTCCATTTCTTTTTGAAGCATTTGTTCGAGCATTCCACCGATTAAACGTTGGATAAGTCCATTTCTACCGGTAAGATCGTTTGCAGTTTTGCATTTAGCAAGCTCGGCTTGCAGATCAAAATTTTGAGGAATTGACATAAGTCTATCTCCATTTGTGTAAATTTAGCCGCTGCAACTCCGCTTCGCTTCGTCGCAGCTTCATTTTCTCTTGAAGGGAGAAATAAAGATTATTCATCCCTCAAGTTTATTTACACAGATTTATTGACAGACCCTCGTGTAAAAAAAGGATAGTCTCAACCAACATGTTATAGATTTCAGAACAGCTTCTAACCCACATTCCACGGTGCCCCCACGATCCTGTCAATTCAGAAAAGAGTACCTGCGAAAGGAGTGTACAGATTTTTTTGAGATATGGTGAGTCGACCCAGGAAACTTCCTCCTGAGCCTCTCTTAGAACGGTGCGGTTTTGCTCAAAGCTTTCTAACGTTTCTTTGTCTATGCCAGCACTTCCAACATTTGCTTTTACAAGTCTATAGGCTTCCATTACCAGTGTTTTTGGAATGATAAATTGTTTTGCTTCATTCATAATTTCCTCCTGATTTCAGTTGAATTATAAATGTTGCTACTTAATCCAACTTCGTTGCTCCGGCTACATTACTAGCCCTCTTAGCTATTACAAGTTAGTCCACCCCAGTGCCTTGCTTTGGTACTCTTATTCTCATGGTTGTCTCCATTTGAATGTCTCCCTTTTCATCAAGTAACGGGTTCCCGCAGTTCCATTTTAAAGCCCAAATCAGACTCAAGCCATCTATACGCCGGATGTCATCTATACAGTAACCAGGTTTCCTATAGATTTTTTTTTCATAAGATTTTGACACGCTCTTAGTTGCAAATGTTGATTCGATTGGATTCGTTGTTCTTATATGTTGCCAATGCATGCCTGGAAAATCATAAAAGCTAAATAATTGATCTTTGTCTTTTTTCAAACATTCACAAGCTTTTGGATATTTTGATGCATATGTCCCAAGAAACTTTTCAAAAGTTTTTAGTCAATCCGTTTTTCTTGGAGCCATATAAATTTCGTGAATGATTGCTTTGGCATACTTTTGAACACTTTTGGCATTTTATCTAAAATATTAGCCGTTTTATGCACCCAACACCTTTGCTGCTTTGTTGCTGGAAACGCTTCATTTAAAGCTGCCCAAAAGCCAAGTGCTCCATCTCCAATCGCAAGCTTCGGCCCTTCTTTGAGACCTCGATGTTTTAAATTTTGCAAAACTTCTTTCCAAGACAGCTTGCTTTCTCGGTGCCCATCATGGATCATGATAAGTTCTTTATTTCCATTCTCTAAAGCACCTATCAGAACCAGAACACAGGGTTGATCTTCTTCTAAACGAATGTTAAAATAAATCCCATCCGCCCATATATAAACATACTTTTTTGCGGATAAATCACTTTTGAGCCAATTTTGATATTCTGTTGTCCATGAATCTTTCAGTCTAACGATATTTGTGGGTGATAGTCCTTTAGCATTTTCTCCCAAAATTGCCTCTAGAGCTTTCGGAAAATCTAGGGTGGATATTCCTTTAAGATACAAAGCAGGAATAACCGCATCTATACTTTGTGTCCTTCTCAAATAAGGTGGCAAAATGTTTTTTTCTGGTAAGTAACCATTTCTTACTGCTGGAGATTGATGGGTAAATTCTTTCGATTGTTTGTAAAGTTCCAGATATTCTTGTACTTCAAATTCAATAGCTTGCTGTAACAATTTTTGAGCTCCTTTGCGAAGAATTTCTTCGAGAGGATCATTTTGTTCATTTGTTGATGGCATTTTTTCTGAAGAAAAGCGAAAATCTTCCATGAGCGCACTCCCATTTAGTTTTTGTCGTAAAAAACATTTTAAGGATGCGCTCTCTTTTTTTCATCTCATACACAACTTTTGATCATATCTCGTACATTTTTGATGAAGACTTAGAAAAGAATTTGAAGGGATAACAATTTTATACCATTTATTAAATATATTTTTTTAGTAAAGATAAAAATTGCAGCCTTTCATTCTGACAAAAGGTGGAACTAATTTACACAAAAAAATTGTCCGCTCTGTTTTTCTCGAATTAACGACCCCTTTTGGAATGATCTCATATTTCACTTGCGATGAATAATCGGCATCAGAATTTACATGTTTAGAGCGCTATAATTTCTGCTATCGCTTTGGAAGCTGCATTAACAATGCTATTATGTCCATGGCCTTTCATCAAAGTATAACGTGCTGAATATTGGGGGATTTCCATCAAGGTTGAATGATAATTGGGGACTTGCCAGTCATGCGGTGAGGCAATAAACGTATAATCACGTACAATTCCAGGTGAATTTCTTAACCCTTCTTCCCAATCTCTATCCAATTGTGCGTTACGGATTGAGCCTGTGGCCATTTCTTCTGAGATATTTTTTGACATCATCCAAGATAATTTGAGTTTGTTGGCAAGTTTAGCCAGAGAAGATCCTTTGCAAGCCCCCACTACAGATACAAATCGAATCTTTTTAATGTTAGCATGATTTTCTGGTTTAGCAAATTCGGCTTCAAGAGCTCTTGCAATTCTTCCTCCATTCGAGATCCCAACCAAAACAAGCTCCTTATCCCCATTTGTTTTTGCCCATTTTTTCACATTTTCAAAAATGGGTTGAATCATTTCATCCAGCTTCCCATTTCCTTTTTTAAAGATATGAGGAATATAAATGTGCGTTCCGGAAAGAGAATACTTTTCCATTTCATCCACATTTTTTTTAAACTGCATTGGACTGCTGTTCAGCCCATGTAAACAAACCACAAGTTTTTGCTGAGATGAGTTTGGAGCAACCGTGTAAGATGCCATTTGGATTCGGCGTAAACGCAGAGAAATTTTATTCAGGCCATAGATAAAAAGTGTGCCGAAACTTTGAATGAAGCTAATCACCTTCTTTGACCAATGCAATTTTTTGAAATCAGAAAGGCAAGATGAAGCACTATCAAAAAATTTAATGCCATGAATGGTTGTCGAGCGGATCATGATTTTTCCACATTATTTTTATAAATTTTTGCTCCTGAAACTTGAGTTTCTGCAATCTCACTCTTAGAAGAGATCCAGACTTCTCCCCTACAGGATTCGAAATGAATCGCACCGTTTCACCCAAATCCACAATTTGAGAATCTTTATAGTCCTTAACTTCCAGCACACTTAGTGAGTTCAACTCGCAATCCTTCAAAATGACTTTTTGAGAAGCCATTTACAAATAGGTTTTCCACCGTTTCATTTTCATATTTATCTCCAGTACATGGTAATCTGTCAAATTTGCTATATTTTATGGCACAAAATTAAGGACAAAACAATGAAAGAAATAGATTTTACTCCAAATCTCAGCTACGCTCGCGTCACTGAAAATCAAAAATCCCTTTTATTGAATTGGTTGACGCAGGAACACATTCAAGAGTGGTTGCATGGTGACGGGTACCAAAATGTATTGAATGACCTGGAAATTTTTTTTAAAGGCAGCCCATCCTTTTATGAACATTGGATAGCCTATAATCATGGCTTGCCTTTTGGGTATCTGATCACTTCAGAAGTGCGAAAAGATTTACCAGATGATGCAGAATTAGCTCAACGCTGCCAAGAAGAGGGACGAGCCATGACTCTCGATCTTTTTATTTGCGATAAACGATTCATCGGCAGAAAGCTTGCTGTTCCGATGATTCAGGAATTTTTGATCCACCACTTTTCCGATGTGGCAGAAGTGCTTATTGATCCGGAAGCAGCTAATACTCGGGCCATTCAGGCTTATCAAAAAGCAGGCTTTCACATCGAAGGAGAATTCATTGCCGCATGGCATCCTGTACCCCATTATCAAATGCGCTTAAGCATGAAAGAACTGATAAAACAAAAATTAATCAGCTGACTTATTCTTCAATCGAATCTGCAAGTACCGAAACTTTGTTGTGGGAGACTTCCAAGAAACCGCCTGTCACTTTAAAGGTGATTTTTTCGTGATTGGGATCTTCAATGATCATCTCTCCTTTTCTCAGAGAAATGATCATTGAAGCATGGTGAGATAAAATTTGAAAAGATCCTTCTTCTCCAGGTGCTTTGATGGAATACACCTGCCCTTCGTACACTTTTTTTTCTGGAGTGACAATCATTAAATCAAACATGGGATTTTTTTAACTTCTCCGCATTTTCAAACACTTCTTCAATAGGCCCGACCATATAAAATGCTTGCTCAGGAATTTCGTCCATTTCCCCATCGACAATCATTTTAAAACCTTTGATTGTATCGGCAAGTTTGACAAATCTTCCGGGTTTTCCCGTAAAGGTTTCCGCAACAAAAAAGGGTTGCGAAAGAAATTTTTGAATCTTTCTGGCTCTTCTGACCGTTACTTTATCCTCTTCTGCCAGCTCATCCATGCCAAGAATCGCAATGATATTTTGCAAGTCTTTGTATCGTTGTAAAATACGCTGTACTTGTCTCGCCACACGATAATGCTCCTCCCCGATGAAATGAGGATCGAGAATACGAGAAGTAGAGCCTAATGGGTCAACGGCAGGATAAATGCCTAATTCCGCAATCTGTCTAGAAAGCACTGTCGCTGCATCTAAGTGGGAAAAGATGCTGGCAGGTGCAGGGTCTGTGTAGTCATCAGCAGGGACATAAATGGCTTGTACAGAGGTAATAGAGCCAAATTTTGTCGACGTGATTCTTTCTTGCAAAGCTCCAATTTCTGTTTGCAAAGTAGGCTGATAACCTACTGCTGAAGGCATCCGACCTAAAAGAGCAGAAACTTCTGAACCCGCCTGAATAAATCGGAAAATGTTATCAATGAAGAGCAAGACATTTTGATGTTCTTGATCTCTAAAATGTTCAGCCATGGCGAGCCCTGTTAACGCTACCCGTAAACGTGCCCCTGGGGGTTCATTCATTTGACCAAACACCAAAGATGTTCGTGCGAGAACACCCGATTCTTTCATTTCTAACCATAGGTCATTCCCTTCACGAGTTCTCTCACCAACTCCACAAAATACAGAATATCCCCCGTGTTGACTAGCGATATTTCGAATCAGTTCCATGACAATCACAGACTTCCCCACCCCGGCGCCCCCAAATAGCCCCACTTTTCCCCCTTGAGGATAGGGCTCAAGTAAATCAATGACTTTGATTCCCGTTTCAAATAAGGTAATCTGAATTTCCTGATCTTCGAAATTAGGAGCGGCTTTGTGAATAGAGGCTCTGGGAACATCCTTATCTAAAGGTTCGAGATGATCGAGCGGCTCACCTAAAAGATTAAATATTCTTCCCAAGGTTTTAGGTCCCACAGGGACTTGCACTGGTGCACCTGTATCAACAGCTTGCATTCCCCGTGTGAGCCCTTCTGTTGAAGAAAGCGCAATGCATCTGACCATTCCATCACCCAATTGCATGGAAACTTCAGCCACAAGGTTAATGCCATGCTCTGCGTTCTTGATTTCGATTGCATTGAGGATGTTGGGAATTTGATCCTCGGGGAACTCAATATCTAGAGTAGGACCGATCACTTGTCTGATGGTACCTGTGGCCATATGCTCTCCTTTTGCTTATTGGGAACGCAAACTTTCCGTTCCGGAGGTAATCTCTAACATTTCAGTTGTGATACCCGTTTGTCTGACTTTATTGCGTTCTAGCGTTAATTTTTCGATCATTTCTTCCGCATTTTTAACAGCCGTACGCATGGAAAAGATACGCGCGGAAAGCTCCGCTGCGTACGCTTCGTTAAGAGCAGAAGAGATAATGGTTAGGCAGTAGCGTGGCATAATTTCTGCCAATAGCACCTCTGAACTGGGTTCAAAGATATAATCCAAGGGATGCAATCCTTTGAGCATTGCAGGAGGTTGAATATTTAAGAATTTTTCCACCTTTATTTCTCTCAAAGCCAGGTGTACGTAATGGGTATAAATCACCCAGACTTCATCAAACACTTCCGTTTCAAACCAATGTACAAGTTCATTTGAAAGTTTTTTAACTTGGTCTAACGTCAGCTTACCACCCCAATCAACAATCTCTTCACGTATTGCCCAAGGCTTACGCTTAAAGAATTCAACTGTTTTAGATCCCATCAAAATCAATTCGACATTGTCATGTCGGTACTTAGATAAAAAGCGCTCTGCAGCAGTAAACACACTCGTGTTATAAGAACCACATAATCCACGATCTCCTGCAATGACCACCACCGCCGTTTTTTTCACTTCACGTTGAATAAAAAAGGGATTGAGCTCATTAACGGAAGTGCTCAGGTTTTCCAAAATATGCTTCATTGTCAACGCATAAGGTCGCGCTTGCTCCGCCTTTGCTTTGGCACGACGGAGCTGAGAAGCGGCGACCATTTCCATCGCTTCTGTCATTTGTCGAATGTTTTCGACTGAATGTAAACGTTTGCGGATATCACGTAGAGAAGTCATATTTTTTCTTAAATTGGGTTACAGCTTCATCAAGTTCTTTCATTATTTCTGGATCTAAATCTAAAGTGTTCGCGATTGTTTTTGGAATATCTGGATATTCTTTTTCAACAAAATGATAGAATTCTTCCTCAAATTTGCGCACAGATGCAACGGGGATATCATCTAAATACCCTCTAGAACCCACATATATCGTCACAACTTGTTTTTCCAATGGATATGGATTAAATTTGTCTTGTTTCAAAATCTCCACCATCCGCTCTCCACGTCTTAACTGAGCAAGGGTGGTTTCTTCTAACTCTGCTCCAAACTGCGCAAAAGCAGCTAATTCACGATACTGAGCCAGATCAAGGCGTAAACTTCCCGCTACTTTCTTCATGGCTTTAGTTTGTGCTTTTCCTCCAACCCTAGAGGCCGAAATTCCCACGTTAATTGCGGGCCTAATCCCGGCGTAAAAAAGATCAGATTCCAAATAGATTTGACCATCGGTAATGGAGATCACATTGGTTGGAATGTAAGTTGCGACGTCATTGGCCTGTGTTTCTACGACGGGGATGCCCGTCAGAGAACCGCCACCTAATTCATCATTCAATTTTGCTGAGCGTTCCAAAAGCCTAGAATGGAGATAAAAAATGTCTCCTGGATAAGCTTCTCTTCCTGGAGGACGCTTTAGTAATAATGCCATTTGCCGATATGCTTGCGCATGTTTGGTTAAATCGTCATAAAAGCAGATCGCATGCTTCCCATTGTACATGAAGTATTCTCCCATATTTACTCCAGCATAGGGAGCAATATATTGCAATGCAGCGGGATCGGAAGCTGGAGCTGCAATAATGGTCGTATATTTCATGGCATCATGCTTTTCGAGAATCGCTACCATTTTTGCTATCGTCGAATTTTTTTGCCCGATCGCCACATAGATACAAGCCACATCTTTATCTTTTTGATTGATAATGGTGTCTAAAATGAGTGTTGTTTTGCCAGTCTGTCGATCCCCAATAATCAATTCACGCTGCCCTTTACCAATCGGAATCATGGCATCGATCGCCTTGACGCCTGTTTGAATGGGTTCATTGACCGGCTGCCGCTCCACCACATTGGGAGCCCGCGCTTCAATCGGACGAAAATGATTGGTCTCGATTTTTCCTTTTCCATCAATAGGCTCTCCGAGGGCATTTACCACACGCCCAAGCAAAGCTTCTCCAACGGGTACTGAAATGATTTTATTGGTCCTCTTGACAACATCGTGCTCTTTAATACCTTGCTCAGAACCTAATAGAACGGCTCCCACGTGATCGACAGCTAAGTTTAATACCATGCCTAAAGTTCCATTGGGAAATTCTAATAGCTCAGACATCATCACATCGTCAAGGCCCCAAATCCTGGCAATGCCATCGCCTACTTGAATGACCCGACCGACTGATTCCAGTTCACTTCTTTCTTCATATTTCTCGATTTCGTTCCCGATGACCCAGGAAACTTCTTCTGGTTTTAAGGTCATGATTCCTGCCTAATCTCTGTCAAAAGAGTTTGTTTCATTTGTTTAAGCCGGCTTTTAATGCTAAAATCCCACATCTGATTCCCTATTGTCAAAACGCCTCCTCCGATGATGGAAGGATTAATCTGCTGATCCATTTTGATTTCTTTTTGATAGGCTTTTTTTAGCTTTTCTTTTAGATCTTCGATGATCTTGGGATCCATGGGATGTGCTGTCACCAGCTCGGCTTGCAAAACACCTGCCTTCTCATTAAGCATGCGGGAAAACTCCTGTATGATGAGAGGAAGGTGAGAGAGCTTTTGTTGCTTCACAATGTATGCAATAAAGTCTAGAAATTTGAGGTCAAAGTGATCTTTATAACATTTTTGTAAAACGCGCTTTTTCTCTTCTTGGCTAAATTGCGTAGAAATAAGAAAGCGTTGAAAATCGGAACTTTGCTTCAGCATATCTTCAAAAGCTTTTAAATGGGATTGCCATTGATTTAATTGTTCCAATGCATCTGTGGAACGAAATAAAGCTTTTGCATACTGCAAAGAAAGGGCTCTTTTCATTTAGCAGCATCCATTTTTTCTATAAATGTCTCGATCATTTGCTTGTCTTTTTGGAGATCCAATTTTTCTTGAATCACTTTTTGGGTAGCATTTACAACCAGTTCTACAATTTGTTCTTTCAATTGAAGCTTAGCCCTTTCAGTTTCTTTAAGAGCATCTTCATGTGCTTTATTCATGATGTAATTAGCTTGACGATAGGCATCTTCACGAATTTGCTGCGCTATTTTAAATCCTCTTTCCGCAGTAGCCTCTAGCCTTTGCCTGGCCTCCACATCGATATCCTTAAGCTTTTCCTGATAATCTTCCATTAATTGAGAAATTTCTTTTTTTTGTTCCTCAATTTTAGAAAATTCATTCTGTATTTTTGCACGCCTCTCTTCAATAATTTTAAGAAGAGGCTGCCAGGCATAACGCTTTAAGATCCAAACCATGATCAAAAAGGCGACAATTTGAGAGATGATTTGTTCAAGTTCTAAATGCATAAGACTATCTTATTCTTTCAAGAACGATAAAAAATACGATGAGCGCATAAATGGTCAACGCTTCAATTAGCGCGGCACCGATAATCATGTTCGTTAAAATTTTTCCTGAAGCGTCAGGTTGACGGCCAATGGCTTCCATAGCGCCACCAACCGCTCTTCCAAGGCCTAAGCCAGATCCTAGAGCAGCTAAACCAACTGCTAAGGGTGCAGAAATGGCAAGTGCGGTTCCAATTTCCATGTTAACATCCTTTGTTAGTGTTTATCATCAGGCATGGACAACAAAATATAAACTGTGCTCAGCAGCGAAAAAACAAGAGCTTGCATTAAACTCGTTAACATTCCCAAGAACATAAAGGGAAGTTGTAAAGGAATAATCAAAGGAGCAAGCAAAGTAACCCCCATGATAACAAATTGGGTAACTAAAATGTGCTCACCAAATACATTGCCGAACAATCGAAGCGATAAGGTAACAGGTCTAGCTAGCTGGGTGATAATTTCCAGAGTAAACATTAAGGGAGCCAGCAGCCATTCAATCAAATTTTTTGGAGACCCCGCCATGTGATAGATAAAGCCGCCGACCCCCATGTGCTTGATGTTGAGAAACTGAACCAAACAAAAAACACAAATAGCCAAGGCAACAGTAATGTTTAAGCTAGAAGAAGGAGACTTCATCAAAGGCACAAGCCCAATTAAATTCATGCTCAGAATATAAATAAACAGCGTACCTATAAAAGGAACAAATTTGGCTCCTTGTGGACCTAAAACATCTGTGACAAGCTTATAAATCGACTCTACCACCCATTCCAAGGTATTTTGAAATCTTTCAGGAATCATATCACTTTTGCGTGTACCTAAATAAAAAACGAACGAAATCAAAAACGCAACAAAGATGGAAAACACAATATTTTCCCAACTATGTAAAAAAGTCGCCCAAGCTGTATCATGGAATCTTTGATACAATAAGGTAATGGCATTTGGTGTCTCTGATATCTGCTGTGATCCTGATTCCATATGTCTTTATGCCGTTCGTTTTTGAAACATAAGAGATCCCAACCCAAGAAGAAAAATACCCAAAAAAATGAGGGAAAATCCAAGCACTAAATAAAGGCTATTTAAATAGGGACTTGCTAATAAAAAATATCCAAGAAGGTAAAGTAAGGGAATTTTTAATCCCATCAAGGTAAATATTTTTAGTACATTCTTCTGTTCATTACCTAAGATGCTTTTCAACAGGTATTTTAGGAGAAATAAATTGGCACATCCCCACATGACCCCCAAACAGAGAGAGGCTGCATTCTTATAAGCGCGCTCCTGCAAAATAATGACTAAGAAAATAAAGGTTAATCCAAGGGTTACTTTGATTGTATTTTTGATAAAATCAAGCTCCATTGCCATACCTTTTCACTATGCGATAGAACTCACGTCCTCCTGCAAATAAGCCAAGCAAAATGCACATATACATTAAATAAGGAGCGGTCCCAAAAAAACCGTCGAGCCAATGTCCGATTAACCAACCAATCACCGGTGGAACAGATAAGACAAAGGGAATCGTGACAAAAGCCCCTAGCTGCTGGATCCTTCTCTCGTTGTCATCTTTCGCCACCTTCTTCTCCAGCAAGACGTTTAAAATGTTATGTTATTAAAAAATCTATTTTGCAGGTTCCCTGAATATCATCAAGAGAAACATCTCATTCTTCCCAAGAAAAATCGAGAAAAATGGGTGTAGAATGGGAGAGAATTATGATGACAATCATTTCAAACAAAAACCATTATTTTAATAAAGCTACAAGATTTTCTTCGAAAAAACACACACTCCTGATAACATCTCGACAATGGATTACAATCTTCGGCCGTGAAATCCCTTTCACAAGTAAGCCGAAACACATGAATAAATAAACAACTTACATGAGAGAATTTCACAATGAACTTCTTATTTAATCGACATATAGGCATTCTTTTTATTTGCCTTAGCCTGTTTATAAACGGCTATGCAGAAACGCCAAATATCTCTTCTGAATCCGTATCTGAGCTGGAATTAATCACATTTACACCTCCCAATGGCTGGAGAATTGCTGATTCAAAAGAGCTTCCCAAACACGTTAAAATCATGGTTGTGGGACAAGGAGAACGGGAATTTTCGCCTTCTATCAATCTTGCAACAGAGCATTACACACGTAGTTTAAATGATTATCTCAAGAGAATTAAAGAGATCAATCAGTCACAGGGTGTCGAATGGAAAAACCTCGGTTCTATCCACACAGATGCAGGAGAAGCCAATCTTTCACAAGTCGATGAGAAAACGCAATGGGGAGATTTACGGATGATGCACGTTGTTTTGGTCAAAGACGAAACAGCTTATATCCTCACTGCAGCTGCTCTGAAAGATGAATTCCCTAAATTTTACAAAGATTTTTTTGCATCTTTAAAATCATTGCGATTTATTAAGGAGCAACAAAAACCTGCGGAGAACCAAGCTTAAATTTAAGTTTAGAAACAATCAGGCGTATTTCCTTATCTAATTGATAAGCAATAACAAATGAATTTACTCAATCGTTCGTCAAGATATTATTGAGAAAAGCAATTGCATAAAAATATAAGACTATGCCATATATCAAGTCTTGAAAAGGATATAAGGCAATTTAATGAAACGAAATCATGTACCAAAGGAGTACACCCATGAAAAGTTTTAAAAAATTTGTTGCAATCGCAACTCTTTTTGCAATGTTCACTTCATCTGCAAGCAGCGCGATCGCACAAGAATATGTAACTGACACTGGCGGATATGGATACGAAGAATCTCGTAGAGTTCCACAAATTGGACCTGCAATTGCTTTAGGAGCGATGGCATTGGCTGCAATTATTGCGGTTGCTATTCAAAATTCTAGCCATTCTCATGGTCATGGACATAGCCACAGCCACTAAAATGTTGCGCGATCTATTTTACGGAAAGGGGGTATTACCCCTTTTCCTTCTCCTTTCTTCCTGTTCGTCTACATGCCCCGAGTGGCAATATCAAGATACCATTACTCGCACCCCTTATTTCAACTCTGGCAGAATTTTTTTACCTCCTTCGAATCCTTTTCGTGAATTAGGTATTGAAATTGATCGCGGAGGAAATGGTGCCGAAATGTATTTAAACGTGCATTCTTTTAATTTCCCGCATGACCCAGAAAATCCCCTCCTTTCATTTGTCGAAGTTCAAGTGGACGACGACTGCTTTAGCTATGAAACAGAGCTGTTATTGGGAGGGCAACGGATGAAACTTCCAGCAGCTTTATTTGAAAAAATCACGCTTGGACTCTTAAACAACCAAACTGTCGTGATACGATCAGGACAATTTGAATCTGTAATTCTGCCGAATGGATTTGAAAAAGCATTCCAAAAACTAAATCGCATTCACATTGCCCCTTCAGAGGTCTAATTCAGATCGATTTTTAAGATCTTGCAATCGATTTTCAATTGATTCAAAATATTGATCCACAAATAAGAACGTGTTTCTCAATAATTTCCCTTCAGACTCACTTTGAGGAAGCTGATTGAAAAAATTTCCGAAAAGATGCCGATATTCCAGCAACTGGAGTTCCATTTCTTTGATCGTCACAGAAAGCGACTCTTGATCGATCGATTCTTTTTCTAACCTTTGAACAGATGCATAAAAGTCTTGCAAGTACCCTTTCATGTCATTGATATCAAGATCAATTTCCATGGAATGCTTTTGCGTTTCTCTATTTTTGATGTGTTGTTCTAAATGCTCCATGATCTTTCTAAAAACACCGAGACGTTGCCGATGCACTAAATCAATGGAACGATCAATGATCCCATGGTGGATGGCATACAGTTGGTGATATAAAGGAAAGTCATGCAAAACGTGATATTGCCAATCTGCCCGTAAAGCCTGTGACAGATATTTTCCCACCTGATCAACAACTTGTGGACTGAAAGACCCCAATTCATTCAGCTCTTCCAATCGCTTTAAAAACTCTTCTGCATGAAAACGCATGACTTGTCGAGAACTTAAAGGCTGTCCCATTTCATGGATTGCCTTTTCAATCTCTCTTGAAATTTTTGCGACATTAAAATCTTCTAGGTATAAGGGCCCTTGTTGAATAGAATCACCAAGCTTTTCAAATAGTTGATCCAAACCTTCAATTTCATATCCCAATGTCAAAAGTTGCTTCGCATTTAAAGGCTCCTGCCCCACAATCCATTCAGCGAATCCCCAACGGGAACGCACATAAGGATCTGGATCAGTTCTTAATAAAAACTCTCGATATTTGGAAACAACAGCACCTAAAGTATGCGTTTCTGAGCGATATCCACTGACAACTTCTTGGACCAAGGCCCGCCCTATAGGATCATTAGCTTGTAGATAGTTCCCTTCTTTTATTAATCGGCTTCGTTCATATAGAGAGGAAAGCAGCTCTTCATAATATTCCTTAAATAGTCCCACCGCTTTATCAGGATGAATGACATTTTTTAATGCTTGCACAAGCTCTAATTCTGGAAGGGATTTAGTCCGTTGATTTTTTTTCCACAGCTTAACTAAGCGATAGATCATTTTAAACGTTTCGCGATCATTCATTTCAAGATGTGCTAGAGCTTGATACCCTTTGAATTTCCTTAAAGCTTCATCAATTTTAATATTAAGCTTCAAGTATTCCATGTGTTTTAAAGCGAATTTCTGAGATTGCGTATTCAGAAATTTTTCGTTTCTTTCTAGATTTGTCGTCAAAGTCGGATCTAGTAAAGATCTCCAATCAAACCAATTTTTGATTCTAGGCCACATTGAGGCGGACTGGTTCGCAAGGTTTTTTTTGTATTCTTTTAAAAGATCTTCTAAATGCCGGATGCACCATAGTGCACCTTCCATTTTCGAAAATAAAAGATCTTTAAGACCCGACAAAATTGTGGAAAGCTCTTTATTCCAGCGTTCAAATCCGATTTGCTTTAACTGCTGAAAAAGTTCTGTCGTGCAGCCCTGAATCGTACCCACATACTCCCATAAAGCTTCTCTCCATGCGGAACTTAATCTTTGCCAATCTTGGAGAGGAATATCCTTGATATCTTGAGGTGCTATTTCCCTGATTTTTTTGCTCACAACCTCTAAAGCATCTGTCAGCTTTAATCCTATCGAGGGGGGAGGGAGAATCAGGGGTTCATGTGCCGAAGGGCTAAAACTAGTGATGAGTTTGTTAGCAAGAAAAGTTTCTTTTTCATCGAGATAGCGCCCTAACTGCTTAATTAAGGCATCATCAAATACGAACCTTCCCTGAAAATCAATAGGCTCCAAAATCATTTTACGACATACTCTTTCTAATTGATAGGCATTGTTTTGTTCTAATGGATCATAAGGTTTTTTGACAACATAGTCAAATAAAGCATACAGTCGTTTCACATAAAGAATCATTCGATCCGTTTATGCTTGTTATTTGTCATTAAGTGTAACACCTTGAAGATCCATCTCTCTTTCATGTTAAATATGTGACTTAAAACGAACAAGATAAATTGTGTCCATTTCCATACCCCTCTTCTTTGAAGTTAAGTTGCAGCATTGATTTACGGTTGCCTGTTTGCATAAACCCTGTTATACTTAGTTTATTCTATAAATAGATCTAATAATCACGCGTACTTTTAGGATTAATATGCAAAAGGGCAATCTGTTACAATTTAACTGCAAAGAATGTGGACACTCGATCACTTTTTCTGTTTTTGAACTTGAAAAAAGAGATGCACCACTCCCCTGTCAAAAATGCCATCAGAAGTACGCTCTCCAGGATAATGTTTTAAAAAAACAACTTAAACTTTTTGCAGACCTTTGCCAACAACTGATTATCTCAGAAGAAATTTTAAGCCATACAGCCGTAGGCATTGACATTGGAGAGCACCACGTCAAAATTCCTTATAAACTTTTGTTGACACGGCTAAACTCCACATTAGATTTACTTATAGATGGAGAACCTTTATCTATTAAATTCTTAATCGAACCACTTAAAGAAGGCCCTTGCTGCGGCGTTTAACAAAGGACTATTTCTATGGCAAATACAATTTTAGACCAGTTAAAAAAAGTCACGACAATTGTCTGTGACACAGGTGACATAGATTCTATTAAAGCCTATGCACCAACCGATGCGACAACAAATCCGTCCTTGATTTTGAAGGCGGCCGCAAAACCCCAGTATCAACATCTCATTGAGGATGCGCAAAAATATAGCCAAGCCAAAGGTGGTTCACTAGAAGAACAAAAACACCACCTAATGGATAAACTTTTTGTGAATTTCGGAATTGAGATTTTAAAAATCGTCCCAGGACGTGTTTCAACAGAAGTCGATGCACGCCTTTCTTTTGACGTCGAAGGCAGCATCAAAAAGGCTAAAACCTTGATTGGACTATACGAAGCAGCTGGAATCGATCGGAAGCGAGTCTTAATTAAGCTTGCCTCTACATGGGAAGGAGCTCAAGCAGCTACGCTGCTGGAAAAGGAAGGGATTCATTGCAATATGACACTTCTTTTTAGCTTAGCCCAAGCCATTATTTGTGC
Source organism: Parachlamydia acanthamoebae (assembly GCF_000875975.1). NCBI lineage: Bacteria > Pseudomonadati > Chlamydiota > Chlamydiia > Parachlamydiales > Parachlamydiaceae > Parachlamydia > Parachlamydia acanthamoebae. Next base: position 20,745 of record NZ_BAWW01000055.1, read on the forward strand.
AGAAGCAAAAGCAACCTTGATCTCCCCATTTGTTGGGCGCATTTTAGATTGGTACAAAAAAAGCCAGGGAGTTTCTGAAATTCCACCCGAGAAAGATCCTGGTGTAAACTCAGTAACAGAAATTTACCATTACTTCAAAAAATTCGGCTATAAAACGCAGGTAATGGGCGCTAGCTTTAGAAACGTCGGAGAAATTATTGAACTAGCTGGATGTGATCTTTTGACCATTGCCCCTGATCTACTTGCTCAACTCGAACAAATGGAAGGAAAATTAGAGCAAAAACTATCCGCTCACACATCAAAAGACTTGGATATCAAAAAGCTTTCTGTAGATGAAAAAACGTTCCGTTGGATGTTAAATGAAAGTCCTATGGCCACAGAAAAGTTAGCAGAAGGAATTCGTCATTTTGCTGCAGATGCCATTAAATTAGAAAATCAGCTAATTAAATAAAAAGCAGAGAAAAGTCTCTGCTTTTTTGCCTTGTTTTAAAGGGGAGTTTAAAAAACTCCCCTTTTACATTTAAGCCGGTGACATCGTTGAAGAGGTCGGTTGCATCGGTGAGGAAGCATCGTCTGAATCTGAAGGAACAGGAGGAGGCACTGAGCCTAGCTTTTTGTGCAACTCATCTGCACGTTTTAAACGCTTTCTCTTTTCCTCAATATCCCATTTATTACTCAGAATTTCACCCACATCTTCACTATCTAATGTTTCAAATTCCATAAGCATCTCAGCCATGAGTTCGATTTCATCTTTATGCTGCAAAATGATTGTTTTCGCACGTTCATTTGCTTCGTCCAGAATACGTTTCACTTCGGCATCGATGAGACGAGCGGTTTCTTCAGAATATTTTTTCTCAAAATGCCCTGCTCCAAAGTAAGAACTACTTTCCCCTTTGTCATCATAAGCAACAGAACCAAGCTTTTCACTCATTCCAAATTCACAAACCATGCTACGCGCAAGCTGAGTCGCACGTTCAATGTCTTGACGAGCACCGCTTGATAAATCTTCTAAGAAGATCTCTTCGGCACAACGCCCACCCATGAGAACAGCAAGCTGATCAATGAGCTCTTTCTTCCAATAGCTCGTCCGATTCTTTTTAGGAAGGAACATGGTCGCGCCCAAGGAATAGCCTCTTGGAATAATGGTCACTTTATCTACTGGATCAGCATGCTCAACTGTCACACCAACAACGGCGTGGCCTGATTCATGATAAGCAGTCGACTTACGTTCATTTTCATCCAATTCAAGATTGCGTCTTTCTTTTCCATAAAGAACTTTATCGCGTGCTTCAACAGTCTCTTGAGCTGTCACAGCAGTCCTTCCTCGACGAGCTGCCAGTAATGCTGCTTCATTTAGCAAGTTTGCTAAATCAGCACCTGAGGCACCTGGTGTACTTCTTGCAATCATCATCAGGTCGACTGATGTATCCATTTTAATTTTCTTCGCATGCACTTTCAAGATGTCATAGCGCCCTTTAATATCTGGGAGATTAATGACAACTCGACGGTCAAAACGACCCGGACGCAGTAAAGCTTTGTCAAGTACATCCGGACGGTTGGTCGCAGCCATTAGAATCACACCATCATTGGTATCAAAACCATCCATCTCAACTAAGAGCTGGTTTAAGGTCTGCTCTCTTTCGTCATGTCCGCCACCAATACCGGCACCGCGGTGTCTTCCCACAGCATCGATCTCATCGATAAAGATAATACAAGGAGAGCTTTTTTTAGCCTGATCGAACATGTCGCGAATACGGCTTGCTCCCACTCCAACAAACATCTCCACAAAGTCTGAACCAGAGATTGAGAAGAAGGGGCGATCAGCTTCACCTGCCACAGCTTTGGCTATGAGAGTTTTCCCGGTTCCCGGTGGTCCAATACATAGAACACCTTTAGGAATATGCCCACCTAGTGCTGTAAATTTTTGTGGGCTGCGTAAGAATTCGACGATTTCTTGTAGCTCTTCCAAAGCTTCATCGATCCCGGCAACATCTTTGAATGTTACTTTGTGAGATCCTTTTGCCATTAGTTTTGCAGGAGATTTTCCAAAATTCATCGCATTAGTTCCCATCCCTTTCATTTGGCGGGAGAAGATGAAATAAAGAAGAAACACAACCAGCAATACAGGTAAAAGTGTAAACAAGTAGCTCAAATAATTTGGCGTAGGCTCTTCACTGCGGAAGGTTTTTTCCAAAACTGTATTTAAAGGTTGATCAGGAGCTTTAAATACACCGCCACGGTTATGAGAAAAATTATTCCACTCTTCTTTCGCATTAATGAACCACTGATGGAATAATTCTGGATCTTGTTTTTCCAAGGATTTAGTCGATAGCTCCTTGTTATTAAAGAACCATATCACATGCGAAACGGCTTGGCGCGCTTTGTCTAATTGAGCCTGATTCTCATCTAATTTTTTCATTAGGGTGTTATAATCCCCTAAAGCGATGTTATAATTTCTAATCGCCCTTAAGTCTGAAAGACGAGAATTATCTTGCATGTGATCCAGCTTAGTCACAATTCCTTGCAGTTGACTTAAGAAAGATTCATACTGCGTTACAACACTCGCTGAAATTTCTTTTGATTGATTGATTTGATTCAGATCTAAATCAATTTGTCTCAAAGTTTGTTTTAGTGTTTCGTTACCAATTCCCAAAGTTGGAGATCGGAAACTGCGCACGAAATCTGCTAAGGTTTGACCAAACAGTTTAAGCTCTGCATCACTTGGATTCTTTTTCAAGTCCGCAAGCTGCGCTTCTAATTTGGGTAGGCTTTGTCCCCCCTTATGAGTTAGGGCGCGAACAATAATACTATTATCCTTATCCTGTGTATGATACATGTCATCTACAACGATATAGCCATCTTTGGGAAGTGGAATTCCACTCAATGTCAAAAATGACTCTGAAGCATCCACGGCTTTCTCGGCCAAGGTTACCAATTCACCATCTGAGTGCTCTTTTTCAGCCTCAAGTTCATGGTTTGTGTTGAGTAGCTCCAGGAATTTATAGCGTCGCTTACCTTCTTCTGTCAGCCGATCTCGGAATTTGCCACTAAATGTGACCAAATTATCAACGGCAGTTTTGCGGTTGTCCTCAGGTTGAATAAGATCTAGATTAGCAAGATGTTCGAGTTGATAATTAAACGAAACTTTTGCAAATCTCGTGTCGATTAAATTTTGGACCATCAAGGCAAGCAAAAATGCGGCCATCAGAAACCAAATAAATCCGTTTGGAAAATTTTTCTTAAAGTCTTGTTTATTGTCGTCGCTCATATTCACCTTAGATAAATGGAAAATTGTAAACGATACTTTTCAAGCGGTACCAGAGCTCAGATGATTCTCCCCCAGACACCCTAAGAACCTGAAGTTCGCTAAAAAGACACCTCAAGTTTGAGATTTCATGCCGTTCTTTTTTGATTACACCAAATGATGTGCACATTTAAGAAAAGCCTATCTAAACTTTCAATTACTCTATTCCAGCTTTCTTGAAAAGCATTCCACAAAAAATAATGTTAAAGATTTATATTTGTCACCTTAACTTTCAGTCTTAACAGAATGCCTTTCAGATATTTATATATCATGAATTTCTTTAGTCTTCGATTTTTACTGAACATTTTCGATGATTCTATCGAAGATCTTATGGATAAAGCGGCACATTCTCCCGCTAGCTCAGGTTATCACATAACTCATTCGCTTTCAATAGCCAACTCATAACCTTTTTAAATGAAAAAAATGAATCTGAAAATGGTTTTTCAATCTTTCTAGACATTTAAGAAAAGGGAGTGACTATCTATATGGAATATTCCAGAGTCACCTTCGCCCATTTCCTCATTTTATCATGATTCGTATTCATTTTTCCAGAAAGAAACTCATAAACGATGCGATTGTTTTGCCAAACAACAGGAATTTTCCAGCGCATAAAAGCGGGAACCTTATGGTTTGTCCACCACTTATCCAGCCAATTTGCAGTTCCAGTTACCGGCAAATCGACCTTACAATCGTCACTCCAAGGTATAATTGCAAAAAAATGCCCCTGCCAGACATCCCGCCAAGTTGGTAGCTTCAAGTCTTTTTCATCAGACTCCACAAATTCATAGGCAACCTTCCAATCAGCCCAAAGCTTTTTGCCAATAAAAATGTTACCGCGATCGAATTGAACTTCGTGATCCCCTGCTTCAATGCAGCAGTTAGCTCGTTTTTCTCGAATGCATTTCACAGCAACGTCCATTTGGGATCGAGAAAAGCTAATTCCCTCTTCGCTCAAAACATAGCGTAAAAGTTGTTTCAGCTCAAAAGAAGTCCCGGGCTGTTTTTGGGATAAATCAACCCACACCCCTATTGGAGTTCGCAAAATCTTTTCAAAATAGGGTTGCAAATGAGTTTGAAAAAAGTGCTCCAATTCTTCCGATTCTTTTCCCAAATAAAGCAAGGCCGACTTAATTTCTTTGCCAAATTCTTTAGCCAGATAAGGCATCATGCGAGAACGCATTTTTCCACGTAGAAATTTCGGATCAAGGTTCGTACTGTCGTTGAAAAAAGGGATGTCGTGCTTAGAAAGCCAGCTTAAAATCTTAGCCTTATCAACTTCAAGCAATGGACGCCAAATCGCAAGCCCCCCCTGCTGCTTCGTTTCTGCAATCCCACGCAATTTAACTAAAGAAGCACCTTCTAGGATTCTTTTTAAGATAGTCTCAGCTTGATCATCTTGATGATGCCCTAAAACAACAGCTTGATAATCATAGATTGCGGCCACTTCGGCAAAAAACTGATAACGCAAATCTCGGCATGCAGCTTCTAAATTGCCGTGCATGGATGTTGGATCCAAAACCTTTAAGTGAAATGGAATATGGAGAGATTCCGCTAAAGTTTTTAAGGTCTCCGCTTCTTTTTCACTCTCTTGACGCCATCGGTGATCAATATGCGCAATACCAAGCTTGAGAGGGATCATTTTGGCACATTTTAAAAGAAGATATAAAAGAGCAATAGAATCTGGCCCTCCCGATAATCCTACCAAGATTGGGCGGGCCTCATCACAACGCATCTTAAGAAAGCGGAGAACAATTTCTTCCATTCAGCTTCACTAAATCCAGTACAATTGATATAAAACATAACTGATAATGATGACGGCAAGAATTAACCAATAGAAAAAATCAAAAGGGTCTTTCTGTGTATCAATAACGAGCTCGTTATTTCCACGAGAGCCCAGATTGCGCTTAAGGTTCAGGGGTAAGTCTTGTTCTTCAGAATCAACGAACAAATCCTTTAACTCTTTAACCTCACGGATGGGAATCCACTTTTCAAAACCTTTTTTCCAAACTAAGGTATCCGGAGTCACTCGCGGATCATATCTAAGCTGATTGATCGAAAAGGGACCTTCTGAGACTTCATTTAATTTAATCCACCATTCTTGGCGTGTTTGATCGTTTTTGTTCACAAAACCCTCGTTGGAATAGTCCGCTTTTTCATCAACGTGCATCAAATTAGTCTATAGGTTTTATTATCCAAGAAATCAAACAGAACGTAAACACATTGTAGCAAATTACTTGATTATTGTATCTTAAAACCCTAAAAACGAGTCATTCATTTCTATTTTCATATAAACCCGTCTTTAAGGAGAAAGTCCAAGGCAATGCTTCTGATCTGGCGATATTTACTTTTACAATACTTTCAAGTTTTGTCTTTAAGTACAGTGGCATTTGTAGCAATTTTGTTAACCACGCGGTTTGATGAAATTGCGCATTTTGCAGCTTTGGGAGCGGCCGGGTCTCACATTATCTGGTTTATCGTCTCTCAAATTCCTTATATTTTACCCATAGTGATCCCCATTTCCAGCCTGATTGCATCTTTACTTTTGATCCAAAGATTATCTCAGACTCATGAATTAACCGCCCTGAGGGCTTCGGGCTGGGCTATTCGAGATATTTTATATCCCATTTTAATCGCAGCAGCCTTTATTGCTCTTTTGAATTTTTATATTGTCTCTGAATTAGCCACAAATTCCCATTTACAAGCGAGTCTTTTAAAAAAAGAACTCCGCTCTATTAATCCGCTGCTTCTGCTCAATAATAAGCATTTAATGCGTGTGAAAGGAGCCTATTTTCATGCGATGGGCAATTCACGCGTGGGAGAATTTGCTAAAAATGCGCTTTTTGCAATGCCAAGCAAACAAAACAATCGCATTCAATTGATGATAGCCAAATCTTTACATGCGGATTCCGTCCTTTTTATAGGCAATAGCGTGACCAATATGACCACTTTACCCGTGGAAAATGGGGAGAGTTTTGATCATTTTGTCGTTGAAAATTTGGAAAAGACCATGACACCCATCCAGGATTTTTCCCTTATTTTTCAACGCAATGTTTTTTCCTTAAGCAATGACCATCTTAAGCTATCACTGCTAATTTATCGGATGAAAGAACAGGCACTGCACCTCCGCCAGCCTGATCTTTTACGTGAAGAAATGAAACAATTGCAAAAACAGCAAAACCGCTCCTACGCAGAAATCATTCGCCGCTTTTCACTTGCAATCGCAGTATTTAGCTTCACGCTAATGGGATGTGCATTTGGGATGAACATCAGCCGCCATCGCTCAAATAAGGGCGTTGTTTTCGTGATTGCTTTAGCCGTTTTTTATTTAATCTCTTATTTCACTGCTAAAGGCATTGAGCATCATTTATTTTCGGCTACACTACTTTACTTAATCCCCCATCTGCTGATTTTGGGCATTTCAAGCTTTATTCTATACCGTGTTTCGAGAGGAATTGAATAATGTATATGAAATCTAAAATTCCTTTCCAATCCATTTGGGAACGTTATTTCTTTCGTGAAGTAGTCAAATTATTTTGTGTGTTTATTGGAAGTTTTTATGGCCTCTATGTCCTCATTGACTTTTCCAGTCACACGACACAATTTAGCACTCATTTTCAGTGGAGCGAAATTTTTTCTTATTACTTCTATGAACTGATCCGCCGATTAGATGTCATTCTTCCGTTTGCCTTAATGCTTGCAACGATCAAAACGCTTTGTTCATTATCTACAAATAATGAGCTCGTGGCTTTAATGGCTAGTGGAATGAGCTTGAAATCCCTGCTTCGCCCATTTATTATCATTGGCCTGTTTTTTACTGTTCTCATGTATGGCAATGCGGAATTTTTACTTCCCAAAGCTCAAAAAGGGCTGAAACAAATCCATGACCGTCACACTTCCCTAAAAAATAAATTGGAAAACAGAGGATTTGTCCAACACATTATTTTAGACGATCAAACCCAAATTCTTTTTCAATATTATGACGAAGAACGTCAATTCTTTTTTGATTCTTATTGGATTAAATCGGCCGACGATATTTTTCGAATTAAATACCTTTTCCCCCATTTAGAAGTGCCCTTGGGTCGCTATGTTCACCATTTAACACGCAACCAAAATGATGAACTTGTCGAAAGCGCCTCTTTTGTAGAAAAAGAGTTTCCTCAAATTTATTTTAACCAGAAAAAGTTGCAGGAAACTTTATCACTTCCCGAAGAACAATCCTTAACGGATCTTGTCCAACAACTTCCTCATAATAATCGAATTAGTCATGAAAAAGAGGCCCAGGTGGTCTCCCATTTTTACCATAAAATGGCACTCCCCTGGCTGTGCCTATTTGCAGTCATCGCACCTGCCCCCTTTTGTGTGCGATTTTCACGCGGGCTCCCTGTTTTTATGATTTATGCCTGCAGCATTTTTGGACTTATTACCTTTTATTTAACCATGGATGCCGCACTTATTTTAGCAAAACGACAAGTTTTAGATCCGATTTGGGCTATCTGGATGCCTTTCTCCATTTTTTTTGCATTTTTTTTCTATCGATTTGTTAAGCTTTAGAAAAGTCGTTTAATTCCTTCGAGAGAACCACATGGAATGCTTTGATTTACGCTCATGGCCTTTTTTTGCACAAGCTGGCGGAGATGCTCATTCTCCGGCTGTTATCAAACACATCTCCATTGATTCTCGCCGCATTTTTTCCCCAAGCACTCTCTTCGTTGCCCTAAAGGGACAAGCCCATGACGGACATGCCTTCGTGGCGGAAGCCGCTAAGTCAGGGGCAAAATATGCTTTAGTCCATCAAGATTGGCAACCTCCCTATCCTCTCAAAGATATCATCTTGCTACGGGTCAATGATCCCTTAAAAGCTTTTCAAGCATTAGCAAAAGCTTATCGACAGGAAAGAACACAATGTAAAGTAGTGGCAATTGGAGGTTCGTATGGAAAAACTATGCTAAAAGACTTGCTGGAGACCATGCTCGCCAAACGATACAAAGTCATGGCCTCTCCAGAAAGCTTTAATAGCCAAATCGGCGTGCCCTTAAGCCTGTTTAAAATTAAAGATTCCCATGAAATTGCCTTAGTCGAAGCGGCTTTTTCAGAACCTGGAGAGATGGAAGTTCTTGCAGATATCATTATGCCAGAACATGTGATTTTGACATCGATTGGAGCTAAACATCTGCACACATTAGGAAGTTTAGAAACGACCGCGTTGGAAATGGTTAAGCTGTTGCAACCTTTAAAAAAAGATAATTGGGCATTGATTCCTTCGACACCTTTGTTTGGCCCCCATCTTCAAGAACGGACATCGCGCTGCTTATTTTGGACTCAACCTGATTCACGCCTTCCTCATGCCATTTCTGCCTCTACCACTCCCCAAATGACGCTCCCCTATTCCGTCCACTTTCCTGATCAATACTTATTTCAAGGAGAAATGACGAAAGGATTTTCTTATTCCCTCGATTTGATCAATACAGCCTGCAAATCTGCCTGGCTATTCGACCTTCCATCTCACACAATCAGCGAAGTTTTGCAGACGTACCAATTTGAGCCAATGCGTACAGAAATTTGGAAAGCTCCTACGGGGATGTTGTTTATCAATGACCCTTATAGCTCAGATCCGCAATCGATGGACCAAGCTTTGACTCGCCTCCAATACTTAGCCTCTAATGAAAAAAAGACGTTGATTTTTGGAGGGCTTAAAGGAATTAGCGATCAGCGAGAGAATGAATACCGCAGAATTGGCTTGGCTATTGCACAATCCCACATTCAACATCTCATGCTCATTGGCCCTCTATCTGATTTTCAATCTTTAGTTTCAAAACTTCTTCCCCATACCACAATCTCGTTCTATCCAACAATCGCACACGCCCTTCGCCATTTGCGCGAGGTAGAAGATCCTCGACAAGTTGTGCTAATTAAAGGTGCTCAAAAAGTCCCTCTAGATTTTCTCACCGAAACCTACAACGACAGTATTTGCACAAATCAAAGTGTCATTAATCTAGCAACCATAGAATCCAATTTGAATCTCATCAGACAAAAGTTACCTTCTCAAACGCGTTTGATGGTCATGGTAAAGGCCCTTGCTTATGGAACAGAAGACATTCAAATCGCAAAGTTTTTAGCATCCTGTCAGATTGATATTTTAGGCGTTTCCTACGTGGACGAGGGAATTGCATTAAAAAGAGCAGGCGTCAAGCAAGCCATATTCGCACTTTCGGCAACACCTGCAGAAATCACTAAAATTCTCAGGTGGGAAATTGAAGTTGGGGTCGGCGACCAAGCCTTTATTCAAGCATTAGCCAAAGAAGCTTCTATACAGCAAAAAGAAATTAAAGTGCATTTACATATTGATACAGGGATGAGCCGTTTTGGCTGTCGACCTGAAGAAGCGTTGCCTCTGGCACAAATGATTCAAGAAGCCCCTTTTCTTAAGTTAGAAGGCGTCATGACTCATTTTGCCTGCGCAGAAGATCTAGAGCAGGATCCTTTTACCCATCAACAAATCAATAAATTTGATGCAGCTGTAGCTGAGATCCAAGCACTCGGTATTTCGATTCCCTGGAAACATGCTGCAAATTCTAGCGCCGCGACACGTTTCCATCTTCCCCAATATAATATGGTTCGCATTGGATTAGCTGTCTACGGACTCTTCTCATCGCCAATCGTACGGGATTCGCTTAAACTCAAATTAGCCCTCTCTCTTCTTTCCCGCATTGTCGGCATCAACGTGTGTAAGCAAGGAGAGACAATCAGTTATGGTCGAAATTATACAGTTGAAAAACCCCTTCAACGCATTGCGGTACTTCCCATTGGTTATTTTGATGGCTTACACCGCCACTATAGCGGTAAGGGATGGGTGCTCGTGCATGGTCAAAAAGCGCCCATGATCGGCAATATTTGTATGGACTTTATGATGATAGATATTACAGATATTCCAACCGCGCAAGTTGGAGATACCGTTTTGATATTTGGAGAAGATGAGCATCGAAATTTCCTTTCTCCAGAAGATCTCGCCATGCAAGGAGAATCGATTGTACATGAGTTAGTCACATGCATTGGACCGCGCATCCCGCGCATTTTCATTTATGAAGAATCGTGACTTAGTGGCTGATTCCATTACTTTTCTATTGCTTCTTTTTGAAGAGAACAGATAGAATGGATCATTCTATCAGCCGGCGTGGCGAAATGGTAGACGCGGTAGACTCAAAATCTACTCTTGGCAACAAGGTGCTGGTTCGAGTCCGGTCGCCGGCAATGATAACCGAATGTTTTGTGAATCACGAAACATTCGGTTTTTTTATTTTAACCTTTTTTGAAGTTGGATACATGGCTATTTTTAACATTCATTGCGACGATCCTTGGTTTTCTTATATCCGTCAAGGCATTAAGCCTGTGGAGGGAAGAAAAAGCACCCATACGTATAAAAAAATTAAGGTAGGCGATCAAATCAAATTCAGCAATGGCAAAGAAAGCTTTGTGGCAAATGTGACAGAGATCCGGGAATATAGCACAATTGAGCAATATCTTGAAGATGTAACCCTAGAGAAAGCCTTGCCTGGCGTCAAATCGATTGAAGAGGGATTAAACATTTACTATGAATGGACTCCCGAAGAAAAAATCAGACAGTACGGTTTCTTGGGCTTATTTATTAAACCTGTATAAAAGAGGCACTCTGCAGTCAAAATCGGCACCATAAATTGGGCCCACCAATAGAGGATTTATCATCCGAGACTACTTTGTTTATCATCAAATTTTTTCTAGAAAATTCTGTGCTGTCTTTAGATCGATAAAGCGAGCAATGAGCTCGTGCATGTTTGTAAAAGGGTCCTCTTTTGGATCATCAAACTGTTTTAAAGATAATTTAGAAGCATTTTTGCATGCGGTATTGATAAGATGGTTGGTCGAATTGAAGATCTGAACACCATCTTTTTCATAATCAGCGAATTGGGGTATTTTTTTTAAAGATTTTAACATCTGCTGAGGGCTCCCAAATCCTGATTCACGCAGCTGGAAGTGAAGATAGGGCCATAACTCAAAACAGGGATTGCAGATAATTGGAACAAAGTTTTTGCGTTTGCAAAGTTCAATTCCGTTTAAAAAAGCAGAGAGATCATTGTCACGGTCGAAAACACAATATATCCTATCATATTCATCCCTATTGATTTCGTTTTAGCAGTATTAATAATACTTCTTGGATCGGTTCCCTCTCCTTTAATGATATGAACACGAATGCGCAAACTTCTTGCAAGCTCAGAGAGATAATCGACTTCTGTTTCTCCTTCGCATACCACTAAATCAAGGGGTGAATACAGAGGATTTGCATGCCTATAGGAACGTATGGAAATTCTTTTGATCATGAAAAAAGAAATTTTCCTATGTATGGAAGCGCACCGTAGCGATCTTGTAGATAACCTTTTCCAATTGCTTCCCCCTTGCGCGGTTTAAAATCCAAAAGAGAATAGAGACGTGATCCATGTTGCTCATCTTTTTGCACAAACCAAACCTGATCCCTTCTAAATAAATCACTATCTAACAAAGAGGTGTCATGAGTGGTGAAAATAAGTTGAGCATTCTTAGGATTTGTTTTAGGATTATGAAAAAGCTCTATCAAATATTTCACAATATTAGGATGGAGATGGAGATCGAGTTCGTCAACAAAAAGCACTAAACCTTCACGTAAGGCTTTCAGCCACCCTCCCGCTTGCGAAAAAAGTCTTTGCGTTCCATCAGATTCATCCAAGAATAAGTCAAACAACACTTTTTGATCAGAATCAAGCATTTTATGCTGTGTTCTTACAGCCACTTTTTTTATAGGAGGAACTTCTTCTTCAATTAAGTGGAAATTCTCAATCCCAATATCTGCACACTCCATGAATTTATGGATCCAAGGCTCCGTTTTAGGGTCTTTTAAAAACTGAAAAGTTAGATCAGGATTAAAATAAATTTCTTGCGCCGGGCCATTTTTTAACAAAATAACAAGCTGATCTCTAAACCAAAGAAAGATGGGTTTTAGCTGCTCGCTATTAAATTGCACTGCTGTGGAAAGATATAAAGCGTTTGCACGCGTCATCTGTTCCCAAACTTTATGCTCCCCCTTAAAGCTTGGCCCATGATACCACTCATATGCTTTTGAAGATGCATTCCATTTTCTGGTAAACCATGTCTGTCGATACTTTTTAGGGTATGCATAAAGCTCTTCACTTATGATCTGATCTTCGGTAAGAGCCACATGATAAGTGAACCGAGTATCATTACAAACGAAATCGATAGAAAACTCGCTCGGTTCATTTTGAGATTTTGCATTGAGTCGAAACGGCTGCAGGGGAATTTTTTGCTTTTCTTGATAGGCCGTGGAAGATGCAAGAACAAACTGCTGCAGAAAAAAAATTGCTCGAATCAAATTGCTTTTACCGCCAGCATTCGGCCCATAAATCACAGCAGAACAAACAAGGCGCTGATTTTGAGAAAATTCAAATGTATTTGAATCACGCAACTCAGACCCTTTTCCTGCGGACAAATTTAAGACCTCTTCACTCTCAAAAGATCGAAAGTTTTTGACAGAAAATTGCAATAACAAGGGATTTTCTCCTGTATAATTCTTGTGTTTTCCTTATTTTTGCATATTTTCTGCAAAATGCCTAGAAATTTTATCAATTTACCTGCATTAGTAGCATAGGAAAAAATTTAACCTTTGGGGGAAAATGGCAAAGCCAGAGGCTATAAAATTAATTGTAACGGTGTCAAATAAAACTTATGTTCTTGGGATGCTAAGTTTTAATACAAAAAAGCACGAATTTTCTTATCATTTTACATATCCTGCAAAAGCACCAATAGATCATTATAATTGCGATACAGGTTTATATACCGCCAGATTTGATCATATAACTTGGCATCGAAATAATGTGCATATAAAAAGACGAGATGATGTTGCTATTGAACGTATTGATTTAAACCCTGGCCCGCTTTTCTGCGAGAAGCCAGTTGTAACACCACTCTATGTTGAATCTATCTATTTCAATAATAATTACCTTGTTTACAGGAGATAGAACACTCTTATGGATGGAACTCCAGTCAAACTCAACAGATTTTAAATTTAGAAGAATCTTTAGGCTTCAGCGTTATGTTCATTTTAGTACCGTCTTTAACGAAAATGAAAGACTTGCTGCTTGGTTTCCAATTTTTAGATCTTCCCGAAGGGATGAATTATCCTCCTTGCCTTGTAGATCTCTGCAACCAAGCTCATCGTACGGGACGAATCATTTTATGGAGTGGATGGGATCTTATTATTTTGACATCACCTTACACTTGCAAGATCAAATCAGTGATCCCAAAAGAATTTAGGGGAAAGCTACAGGTTGCCAAATTATAAAAATGTTCCTGCGGCAGTTACAGATTTATTGATGCAAGCGAACGATTTGACAAGAGAGGGTGATCGACTTGTCAAAGTCGGTTAACATTCATGCTTCACAAGTCTCAAGTAATTTCATCAAAAAATGAATAAACATTTTCGACGACTCTCCTCTCTTGGCGCCCTCTGTTGTTGACTTTGTCGTTCTATTTATATGAAGGGAGTAAGAAAAAGAAAGAAAACGTCTTAAAATCTAGCTAAACAGCCCGCTAATAGATCATAGATTCTTTACTTCGCTCATCAGCAATTAAGATTCCATGGTTCTAATTCATAGATCTCGCTTATTCTCTCAGACGATTCTAGCAAACCAACATTTTTTTCTATGGGAAGCGAGGTACAAAAACTGTTCAAATTCACATGTGAATGATATCGGAATCTTAATTTTGTTTAAATGAATTAAGACTCCCCGTCTTATAAAAATTTTCATCCCCAAATCCCGGACAACTCATCAAAAAATTTTGAAAAAATGAAAGATAAAATAATGTCGATATTGTTAGTGTCCAAATGAGGCAGGACTAAATAAAAGGAGGGTTGGAATGAAAATCGTTGTAATTGGTGGAACTGGGCTCATAGGGTCAAAGCTTGTAAGCAAGCTGAGAAATCTTAAGCATGAAGTAATAGCTGCATCACCGTCTAAAGGTATTAATGCCACGACTGGTGAAGGCCTTTCCGGAGCGCTTAAGGGAGCAGATATTGTTGTTGATGTTGCAAATTCACCATCATTTGAAGACAAAGCCGTTTTAGATTTTTTTGAGACTTCAAGCCGTAACCTTCTTGCTGCAGAGAAAGTAGCTGGCGTAAGGTATCATATAGCTCTTTCAGTTGTCGGAACAGATCTTCTTACCGAAAGTGGGTATTTTCGCGCAAAAATTGCTCAGGAAAATCTGATCAAAGCATCCAATATTCCCTACACAATCATTAGGGCTACTCAGTTTTTTGAATTTTTAGGAAGCATCGCTCAAGCAAGCACGGTTGGAGAAGTGATTCATTTACCAGCTACGGCTTTCCTTCAACCAATTGCTGCAGAGGATGTAGCCGAGGCAATACTCCGTGTTATATCAGAAGCTCCTATTAACGGGATCATTGAAATCGCAGGCCCTGAATGTTTCCTTTTTCCAGAAATAGTGGGGCAGTACCTGAAAGAGACTCAAGATCCGCGCACAGTTGTCCCCGATGCTCAGGCACGTTATTTTGGAATGGAATTGAAAGAGAATAGTCTCACTCCTAGCAGCAAAAATCCACGTCTTGGTTCTACTGATTTTAAAACCTGGTTCCAGAAACAAAAAAGTATACAAGGTAAAAACTCATGAAAAAACTGAAAATTCATTCTAGCATGCAAAAGCTAACAATACCTCCTCGCTAGCACCTGATATACTTTTTATGTACTTCAAATTGGAGAAAAGATATTTTTATTAAAAAATAACAGAGGAATTTTATGACTTCATCACTCCAACTAAGTACATCTTCACCCCAAAGACAAGCCTCTGATTCAGGCACAAATTCTATCATTCCTTATCACAAGACTATTAGAGAGCTATTTGAAAAGAGCACAGCGAAAGATCCGTTTAACAATTGCATAATCGATTTATCCGGCAAGCCTGAAACAAATGAAAAACAGCTTCAGCAAACTGTGCAGACCATTTTTTCTGAATTCCTCGAAAATCAAACAAATTATCAACATCTAATCGTTAAAATTTCTCAAAAGCAAAATCGCCTTTATAAATGGATGGTGAATAATGACTTTGAATTACACCACAGCGAAGGGAAGAATCTTTTTTTAAAACGGTGCTTAGGACATCAAGAAAATGAATGCACTTACCCTCGTTATAAAACAATGTCGATTGGTGTCACCACTGTCATTTTCAATAAAGATTTGACAGAGTTCTTGGCTATTAAAGAAATGAGTGGCCCTTATATAGACTGGAAAGCTCCTACGGGTAGCGTCGAAGAAGAGAAAGAAACACCTCTTGAGGCCGCAGTTCGCGATGTTCTAGAAGAAACGAATTTGGAAATATCCCTTGAACATCTCCATCTAGTCTCTACTATATCTACAAGGAATTTTCGTGGGAATAAACCCGACTATAATTTTGTCTATGCGGGTATAAGCAATCATCCTGGCGATATTAAACCTAAAGAGAAAGACATTAAAGATGTAGCATGGCTATCCGTCAACGATTTTTTAAAAGGAGAACTGCCTGTGAAGCATGAATTAAGACCACTGATTCTTCAACAAGTCGTAAGCATCGCAAAAGAATGCCTAGAAAAAAATCAAGGCTGGGGTGCCGCTCCTGCTTATTGGGGATCTGGTAAACCAGCTATTTTATTTCAAAAAACTTAGTTTTTTTCATCTAGTCATACAAAAATCAAATAAGAGGGTTTATGCAAAAATTATTTTTTACATTGCTGATGGGAATCTTACTGATCAATATAACCCCTGCTCAAAGCGACAGTTGGATTCAAGATTGCGGAACTTACATTGAAGGGACGATCTTAAATGACATTCCTGAAATTGTTGTTGATGATGAAGACGGTGAAACTGATACCCGATGGGAATTTATCCAAGATGTGGCCCAATATAAACATGCGGATTGGAATAATGTGATTGGGCGCGCTAAAAATATCACAGTTTTTCAGGCAAAAAAGATTGCGGAAGCAGATCCTTCCATTACCTATTTCTTCTTTGTTAAAGGTTATCAAATGATTTTAGAAAATAATGATGTTGTTGATCCTTACACACGTGTTTTCTATCATGGCGATGCAGTTTTCTTTAGCGGTGCACCTTGGTGGGGTTCTGCTCCAGGCCTTGCTGATGGCTATGTCAAAAAAAATGTTAAATAAGAGTTTATTTTCATCATTTTAAAACTACAGACTCGCCATAAACGTGGATGAAATCCACCATGAATAGACATAACTACACAATATCTCAAAAGTTATCCACTTGCACCAAAACATTTGAAAAGAAAATGTCGCACCTCTTTCAAAAAATGGAAAGACGTGTGACATAAAGAACTTTAAAAATCCTTTTTGTTTGCTACTCTGCCAGTAAATATAATTCTTTATTTAAAAATCGTCACAATTAATCATTCAAATAATTTTAAGATTGAACAAATGCATTATTTACTTTATTTTTTCACACTAAAATAAGGAGTATCTAATGTTTTCTGATCCCACGATTCATATATGCAGTTCTTTACCAAATTGGAATACAAGTCAATCTCAATCTCATCACGATATTTGCCAAGAAGTTGATCGTAAAATATCTTCAGTTAGAGCTCAGGTACTTCATACCATTCGAAATAATATGCCTATCTCAACATTGTTTACTCCGAAATTAAAAATAGATTTAAGTTTATTTATAAAAGATCAAATATTTCTTAGGCAAATCGCAATATCTCTCATTTCACTGGCCGAGTCGGCTTCAATTGACTGCGCTTTGATTGCTAAGCACTTTGAAAACAGCGAAATTCTAGCTGAGATCAAAAAAATGTTCAGACTAGATTCAAGCCCTCATCTGAGAACCTTCTATGAAGCCTGCGCAGATGTACTAAATCAAAAGCCATTTCCAAGTAATCTGAAATCAGCCATTGAAGGACGTATTTTCACCTTAAAAAATGCTCTGATTGCCATACATACCCCTGAAGCTATTTATAAGAACCAGATTCAAAATAAAATCCCTAGGCAAAGTATCTCAAGTATCAAAGAAGAGGGGATGAGCTTTATTCGAGAATCACTAAGCCTTCATTTTCATACTCTTAAAAGAAAAGAAAGCCCTTTCCGAGAAAATCTTTTGTCCAATGTGGAACAATTAATCCCTTTTGTTCAAAAAATTACAAAAATCTATCTTAGAGAAAATGCGAAAAGCTGCCCGAAAAACCCTCTAACATTCCGAAATCCCACTGGATATAACCATCACGGGCTTGTTGCAGCTACTGTTTTGGAGTCTTGTCTGAATGTACTCGGATACAATACAAGAATTATGGGGCGCAGCGACCTTGAGCCAAGAGTAACTCTCGCAACCGCACATAATGTCGTAGAAGTGAAGGGCCCTGATCATTTAAGATATATGATCGATCCCAGTTACATTCAATTTCATAAGGATGTTTTGTTAGATTACGCTCAGCTTCCAAAATCACCTGTTCTCATATTGTCTGAAAATGAACTCGATGATTACATAGAGAATAACATTATGGTTCATTGGAAAGCTACTTTCAAGTTAGTCTCCGAGGATCATAAGCCTACGCTTAACAAACTGTACACGCAAGACCAAAGTCTATTATACACATTTCACAAAACCAAATTTGCCAAAGAACACATTCTCTCTAGCCCAGAAGAATGGGTAAGAAAATCTTTCAAAAAAATCTGGGGACTTTCAACCTATAGTCCAATTCTTTCAGACATGGGCTTTCAAGAGATTTTTAACAGTGTAGGGATAGGGAAGAAAACGCATGAATATGTCAAAGCAATGGGAATTGCTTCTCAAACCTATCGTCATTCCTATGCGGAGCTAGAAATGCGTTTAGACGAGTTACTTAAAGATCCAACATTAAAAAACAAAAATTCGTTTGAAGCCTTGACCTTGATCGCACAATTCCCAAGAAAAATGCGAGCTAAATATGCGTCCTTGCTTGATATAGACCCTCGGATGCAAATCAATATAGGAATAGATATTAGTTTAAATGCTTATTATCGCGCTCTCAGACAAACAGTAAATCCTGATGGGAAAGATCTAAGTGTGATGTATGGTTGTTCAGGTGGAGATTGTATGAGCATCCTTGCCACCACCGATGCCTATAATTTAACTCTTGTGGACCTAACACGCGTTTCTTTTGCCGAATTTGAGACTGCATTAGCTCTATTTAAGGCTCGCAATTCTTTGCTTGAAGACCAACTCAATCAGCTTGAAAAAACGCATAGTTTTTTTAGCTTACGAGCACGATATGGAGGGGGTGTAAGCCAATACTTAGGTCAAGGCAAGCACCATATGGACAAGCTGGCCATGAAATTATTTTCTGACTTAACAGGACTTGGCGTCGATGTAAATGAAGTGGCTCTCTCTTCTATTGAAGATGGAATACGCATTGACTTTCCTTGGCAATACCATGGAGCCACTTCGCCTAGATCAAGAAGCATTACATTTATGACTGCCGATATTACAAAACCTGATCTATATCCAGCATCTCTTAAAAGACTATTAGAAACAGGCATCGATATATTTTATATGAAGGCTGCTTTTTTTGCAGCGCAGGCTTATTCCCAATTTTTACCACACATTGCAAAATCTATGAACACCGGTGGATGGCTCATGACAGCTGATAAAACATGGATGATGGAAACTGTTGATCCAGAGCCATGCCTAAAGCAAAATGAATTTATTTTTATACCTAAAAAAAGTGAGGAAATACGCATTCTCGAAGAACTTATGCATCCACCTTTTGATCCTTTTTCCCCGATTCAAACGCTTGAAATAAATCCACCTAAAGATAGATTTCAGAGGGGACCAGGCTCAGATCTAACCTACTGGTCAATTCTTAGCTTGCGACAGAAAGTCTAGTCATTTCTTCTAGATATTGCCTGTTTTTAACAAGGCGAGTCTCTTTAGGGAGACTCGCCTTGTCGCTAAAAAATTGTAAATCACACTCACATTTTTTGATCTCTTTATACTAAAACACAGTCATTATTCCACCAAGATTAAGTTTATAAAAATTTCGACCTCCGATTCGTATGATAAAATTTATCTCCTTGGAATCTGAATGGGGGCTTGTATGGCTCTGGCTCATATTGTAAAACAATCACCTTGTACCTTCGGCGGTTGGAAAAGCTTCTTCGTCGTAACCTTCCCATATTCTTCACTCAATTCATTGCGCATTGCTTCGGTTAAATCATGGGAAAAACAGTTCAAATAAATCTTTTTGAAGGTAGTTTACGTCTTTTTCTCTTGAGGAACATTTTTGAGAATCGAGCATCTTTAGCAATTCAGGATAGGCATATTCTCTAATTCCTGTTGTTTAGCAGGCATCCGCTTCCAACTAAATAAGATCTTTAGGGCAATACAAACTTATCAGTTTATTTTCAGTTCCAAATAAATTTTTAAATAGAAGTAGCCAATGAGGCACAATTTGTAAAATAGGTCAAAAAGTTGGTTTTCCGTAGAAGGCTATTTTTTGCCATCTAAACAATCAGCCTAATTAGAGAAAGAGGCAGATTTGCCTGGTTTTCAATACTATAGATCAACTCTTTTTAATGAGATCCCACTTTTTAGCTTGCTAGGCTAATGCCATCCGCATTTTTCCAGCAACCTATGTGATTGTTCATTTCTTCCAGCAAAATTGTTCGAATTATCTGAATTAACAAAACAACAAATAATTAAAGATATATTGAACTTTAATTAACTTTATTTAAAATTTAAATTAACAGAACTACTCAACCGAAATAGAATTAACTAAATATCTTTGAAGGATTGACTTTATGAACGAAATTGATGAAAAAGAAAAAAAGTTATTTATTCGCTACGGTTCAGCTGCTTCCGAAGCGATGTTTGATTTCCCCTGCCATTTCTTTCAAGTGCCTGCCTGCAAAGGAGTCATTGCCTATCGTATCGAATACGGATGCGCTGTCGTTTTTGGAGAGCCGATCTGTCCTCCTGAAGAAACAGCCAAGCTAGCAGAAGCTTTTCATCAGCATTGTCAAAAATCCAATTTGAATGTCATTTACATTATTGTATCAGAAAAATTTGCCAAATGGGCCAAAAATTCCTACTGCAATATTTTAATTGAAGCATGTTCCGAGCTTATTTTTGATCCTGAAATTGATCCATGTAAAACCAGCAATAGATTAAGACATCGTGTAGAAAAAGCTTCAAAACGTGGGTTAATGATCCATGAGTATATTCCTTTTGACGCTAAAATAGAAGAAGCTCTTAAACAGATTGGAATTGCATGGCAGCAAGCCATAAGAGGCCCTCATATTTATTTGGGACATCTTAACTTTTTTGAGAGCTACATCGGAAAACGGTGGTTTTATGCAAAAGAAGGGGACAAAATCACAGCAATGATTATGTTAAGCCGAGTGGAATCTAGCGATGGCTGGTTACTCAAATTCTTAATTACTTCCCCTGAAGCACCACAAGCCACATCTGAATTTTTAATGACTTCTGTTTTGGATGTTTTAAGAAAAGAAAATTGTCGCTTTTTATCAAAAGGGACTGCACCTGCTAATTTATTGGGAGAAGTGAGTGGTTTAGGTTACGTTTCCACACATCTCTTAAGTGGTATGTACAAAGTCATTAGCAAAGTATTTAAATTTGAAAAACGTAAAGAATATTGGTTAAGATATGATCCAAAAATAGTCCCTTCTTACCTTTTATTTCATCGCCCTCACATCGGTTTTAATGAGATAAGAGCGCTAATGAAAGTCTTTAAGGCCATTATATGATGAAAGCAGCCGTAGTCCTTGAAGAACGTGTTCGGTATCGTGTTATTCTAAAATTCTAATGACGAGAATGTCTTTAAAGCAAAACTACCTAAATGATTCTTTTTACTTCAAGGACTTATAAACAAATCATTCGTTTTTTTTATCTCTAAGCATATAATAAGCGAGACTGTCATTCGATCATTATCCAAAACAACTCTATTAATAAAGGGGAATTTCATGAGCGTTAAAGACTCCAATGGTGCCGAGCTCAACAATGGTGATAACATTACTGTTATTAAAGATTTAAAAGTGAAAGGTGCTTCCATGACCATCAAAAGAGGAACACTTTATAAGGACATTCGCTTAACTGACAATGATGAAGAGGTAGAATGCGGTAAAGGCAGAAATACCATCGTATTAAAAACCTGCTTTTTAAAGAAAGCTTAATTCCTCCATTTTTAGAATGTTTGTGAAAACTAGCCCCGCTTAGTTGGTCACAAGCATTCGTTTTTGTAAGAAACCCGTAGATATTTAATAAATTTAGCGATTGTATGACTCTCTCACCTTTTCAACTTTCCCTGGATAGCTGGACTCAGCGAGCAAGAATGCATGCTGAACGAATCAGCCCGTTCGCAGATTCTTTTCTGAAGCGACGTTCTTTAGGTTTCACACATGCCGTGCATGACTTTTTATTTACATATTACAGTTTTTCCCCTCAAAAGTTAAAACAATGGGTGCCTTCTTTTGAAGAAGATCTCACCATTTCAGATAACTTCCGTAAAGACTATCCTTGGTTGAATGATTATTGGTTTCAGCTCAATGGCAATGTGCTGTCCCTCAATCAAAATCGGATCCACGAAAATACCAAAGGACTTGCAAAATTCGTGGCAAATTTATGTCAAAAAGTGTTGCAGCAGCCTCCTCGATTTGGCTGTTTTGGTCTTCACGAATGGGCCATGGTTTACAAATTATCACCAGAAACAATCAGACATAAAAAACATCGTCTTAGACTGTCTCAAGAAGAACTCGTAACTTTTGTTGAAAGTCAAACAATTTGTTGCTCCCATTATGATGCATTCCGCTTTTTCACAGATGAAGCCCGCCCCCTGAATACCTTAAATCCAACACTTGAAACCCGGCAAGAAATGGAGCAAGGAGGCTGCTTACATGCCAATATGGATTTATACAAATGGTCCACAAAATTATGGCCCTGGATAGGCTCCGATTTCATCGCAAAAACGTTCTTTCTGGCTGTTCAAGGCAGAGAATTAGATATGCGTGCAAGTCCCTATGATTTGCTCGAAGAAGGTTACGCCCCCTTATGCATAGAAACAGAAGAAGGCCGAAAACAGTACCAAAACGAACAGCAACAATTGGCAGAGAGGGCCTCTTCCTTACGGAGTGAACTCCTTGCGTTTTGTGAACGTTTCTTGTTGCTAAAATCGCACAAGCATTTCTCCCCTCAATCCCGCCATGTGGAAACATTAATCTATCTATAAGTTTAAGCCTTAAAATCTGCAGACAATGCCAACTCTTGCCAAGTTTTAAACTCTTTACGCAATTCATCCAATTTTTTATTGGCGAGTTCATAAGCGATCCTTCCTAACAGTAAATGCAAGGGTGGATTTTCAGAATTCACCACTTGTACAACTGCTTCTGCAACTATTGCAGGATCACCCGGCTGATTTCCATCTCTCTCAACAGCGGATGATCGTGTTTGACCGGATGTCTGTTCGTAATCTGATAATACATTAGTTGCAGGTGTTAAGGACCCTCCTAAAAAATCGGTGCGAAATGGTCCCGGCTCCACAATGGTGACATGTATTCCCAAGGGAGCGACCTCTAAAGCTAGAGCTTCTGAAAGCCCTTCTATGGCAAATTTGGTGGAATTATAAATTCCCCATCCCGCCAATCCCACTAAACCACCAATCGATGAGAGATTAATAATATGTCCGCTCCGCCGCTTACGCATGTAGGGCAGGATAGCGCGCGTCACACGTAATAATCCGAAAACATTTGTCTCAAAAACGTTTCTAATTTCGGAATCACTTGCCTCTTCTACAGCTCCTAACAAACCATACCCCGCATTATTGACTAGAACATCAATTCTTCCAAACCGCGTGATTGCAGACTGCACCCCTCTTAAAACCATATCTGGATCATGCAAATCCAATGTGATGGCTAATAAATGATCAGAAAATTCCACAAAATCGGCAGCCACTTTTTGGGGCGAACGAGAGGTAGCCACCACAAAATCACCTCTTTCAAGAGCAGCTTTAACAATTTCCCAACCAAATCCTTGTGAAGTCCCTGTAATAAACCAAACGAGCTGTTTGCTTTGATTATCGCTCATAAAAAATACTCCTTCTTGAACCCTGTTGTTGGTGTTAGAGTAATCAATCCTTTTAAAATTTCAATAGATTTTTTTACAAAAAGTTAGTTATGCTTGCTTCTTAAATATTTTTGGAAAATGATTGAATGGATCTAAATAAACAGACATCATTACTACGAATGAAAATTTTTAAAAGGCTGTCATGAATATCCTCTACCTTCTTATTGGGATTTTCTTTTTATCACCAACGGTTTTCTATGCAGAAGAATCTGAGAAAAAAGAACCGACTAGAAGAGCTCTTCCTGCACCTTTTGACTCTCCTCCCTTTCCTTCTGGAGAATTTCTAGGCACTCCTCTAATAGGGATACCCATCAGTGACACAATTTATCCGTTAATGAAAGTGATTTACAAACTTCCTTGTGGAGAAAGAATTAAAAAAAGCAGGGTAAAAGCTTATGGTTGGATTAACGGTTCGGGCAATATAAGTAGCTGTAGCCACTCAAATGCTCCTGAAGGTTACTGGATTGTTCCAAATCGAGTCGAGCTCGACCAATTTGTATTTCGCCTGGAAAGAGAAGTTGATACTCTCCAAACTGATCACATTGACATAGGGTTTCGTTCCACCATTCTCTATGGGATTGATTATCGTTATACAACAGCTGGGGGTTGGACAAGCCGACAATTGTTAAAACACAACTATTTATACGGATATGATTTTACCGAGCAATACATAGATACGTACATCCCAAAGATTGCTCAAGGTGCGATCATCCGAATAGGTCGTTGGGCTTCTTGTCCAGATATTGAGACGCAGTTTGTTCCAGATAATTACTTGGGAACTCACTCGCTGATGTTTACCTTTGATACTTCTACTCAGACAGGGGCCATGTTAACAGTCATGCTCAATAAGTACTGGACAGTGCAAGCTGCTTTACACGCTGGCACCGATATGGCACCCTGGTATAAAGGAGCTGTTCCTACTGGAATGCTCGGAATTCGATGGGTTTCCTGCGATAATCTAGACTCTGTGTATCTGATGCTAAACTCTATCAACAGCGCAAAATTTCGTCGATTTCGCATGTACGGTCAACGACTTGGTCACGATAACTACAACTATGTTGTCGCAACCTGGCAGCATAAATTTTCTGATGATATTCACACAAAAACAGAAGGTTATTTTATGTGGCAGCGGAATGCCGTACGCGGGGGAACACCAAGTGCCGGACCGGTTCGCTCTTTTGGCGGAGGCGGAGGCATCGGTCCAAATATCCATGGAACATCTTTGACATATGGGTTTGTGAATTATGCATTGTTTAAATTTTCAGAAAAGGGTTTTGTGACTTTGCGCAACGAAATTTGGAGAGATGCACAAGGAGAAAGAACGAATTATCCAGGTACATATACGGGTCATACGGTTGGATTTACATACAATTTCACCGAAGAACTTCAAATACGCCCTGAAATTGGCTACTATAGAAATTGGAATCGTGATGCATTTGATCGGGGAAAAAGAAAAGGAACTGTTTTGGCGGGCCTGGATATGACAATACGTTTTTGAGAATAGTACCTCAGGTTAACTTTAGCGATTAGCCAAATTAAGGGCCTGCTAGGGCAAAATTGTTCGTGCTTCTTTTACATGTATACGCAAAACACCAAACGTGCTGGTATGCGATCGCGCACGTGTGTACTGGGATTGCATGATTCCAATGAGCGGCAATTCTGGGGAAATAGACTCGGAGTGTTTTCACCTTCTCACTAATAATTTCGAAATGTCAGGTGTTGGACGAATCCGAGTATGTGCGACATCACCAAAAAATTGGCGTGCAAATATCTTCCAAATCAGAAGTCATCACATAGAGCTATCTGGAGGTGGTTTATAAAAATTTAGGTCCTTTAGTGCATAATCTCAATATTTTTTTTAGGAGATTAACATCTCTTAAAATATAATAAGGGGTTGTGTTATCAAAAATAATAGCCTGATAAATTTGATCTCTATCCTACGACAATGAGATAATGCATGAATAAAGACTTCCGATTATTGTTTTTCTGTATTTTGTGGATCCTTTTTTTCAATAACCAAGCAATGGGGCAAACAGATGAAAAAGAGAATTTAAAAACAACTTGTGAAAAAGAAGAAAAAGAAAAAACCGACGAAAAAGCAGAAACAAAAGAAGTAACCAATCCATGTGAAAAAAAACAGGAAGAGAAAGAAAAGAACAGCGAAGAGATTAAAGAAGAACCCCCAAAAGTTGGAAATTTCGCGTTACCTACTTCCCAACAACCTGCTGCACTGTTTGGATTTGGAGGAAATATTCTTGATAAAGATGAAGTGCAGCTCTATCTCTTTGCAGATTATTTTAGCGGAAAGAAAAGAGTTAACTCAGACATAATTCCAAGCGTTTTGTTTGGCGTAACGAATGAATTTTCTATCTATTTCAATTTCCCAGTTAATCCCTATTTGAGAGACGGCAAAAACCGATCAAGTGGTATAGAGGATTTCTTCATACAATTTGAGTATGCTTTTTATAACAAGTCGACAGCTTTCTATGTTGATGAAGCCACTATTGTTGCGAACATTACAGCACCTACTGGATCGACTAAAAAAAACCCACCCACTGGTTTTGGAGCACCCAGCGTATTTATTGGAGGCACTTTTTACCATACAATGGTCGATTGGTTTGCATTCACCTCACATGGAGCTATTTTAATGAGTTCAAATGGGGGGACTCGCATCGGGGATCAATTCCTCTACCAATTTGGATTTGGCAGAAATATTCCCAGCACGACAGATCGCATCTATGCCTGGATGTTAGAAATTGATGGCCAATATAAC
Source organism: Parachlamydia acanthamoebae (assembly GCF_000875975.1). NCBI lineage: Bacteria > Pseudomonadati > Chlamydiota > Chlamydiia > Parachlamydiales > Parachlamydiaceae > Parachlamydia > Parachlamydia acanthamoebae. Next base: position 47,026 of record NZ_BAWW01000055.1, read on the forward strand.
AAAAAAAATCGAATCGACCGAGTGATCGATCCCAATTCAGGCGGAAATGTCGTTTATGTAACCCCCTCCATTTGGATTTCAACCAAAGAATGGTTATTACAATTTGGGGTAAGTGTTCCTGTCACTCAAAATTTATTTGGAAAACAGCACAAAGTGGATTTTGCTCTAAACCTTAATTTCGCGTGGTCTTTTTATTAATTAAAAATAAATTATTTGAAAAATATCGTCAAATCTATCATACCATCTCTAAAGATTATTCATATCAAGGAGGCTCTTGTGGCACGCATTGTTCGATTTCATAAAGTTGGTGGACCTGAAGTTTTGCAAATTGACGAAGTAGAAGTTCCCTCTCCCGGTCCTGGTGAAGTGAGAATAAAAGTGAAGGCTCTCGGCCTCAACCGAGCAGAAGCCATGTTTAGAAGTGGACGCTATTTTTTTCAACCAACATTCCCTTCTCGTATAGGTTACGAAGCCTCAGGGATTGTCGAATCGGTTGGTCCGGATGTTAAGGATTTCGCACCTGGCGACAGTATTAGTATTGTTCCTGCAGCAGATCAAGGTAAATATGGTGTTTATGGTGAAATTGCAATTATCCCCGCACAGTATGCAGTCAAAAATCCTCCATCTTTATCTTTTGAAGAAGCTGCCGCCGTTTGGATGCAATACATGACAGCTTATGGGGCTCTTAATGATATTGCCGAAATGAAAAAAGACGATTATGTTGTCATCCCAGCCGCTTCTAGCAGCGTTGGCTTAGCAGCCATCCAGCTGTGTAACATGGTTGGGGCCATCCCTATCGCTACAACTCGTAAAAGCAATAAGAAGAAAGCTCTGCTGGATGAAGGAGCTGCACATGTTATTGCGACGGAAGAAGAAGATCTTGCAACAAAGCTAAAAGAGATCACAGGCGGTAAGGGTGCTAGAATCGTATTTGATCCCGTTGGAGGGAAAACTGTGCTTGCTTTAGCGGAAGGAATGGCGAATGGCGGTATCTTATTTCAATATGGAGCTCTTAGTCCAGATCCTACCCCATTTCCTTTGATGCCCGCGCTAGCCAAATCTCTTTCTATGCGCGGATATGTTCTTTTTGAAATTGTGAGTGATCCTGAAAGATTCGAGAGAGCGAAAAAATTTATTCTCAACGGACTCGCCTCTAAAAAATTAAAGCCAGTCATCGCCAAGACTTTTCCTCTTGATAAAATTGTGGACGCACATCGATATTTAGAGTCGAATCAACAAATTGGAAAAATTATTGTAACAGTCTAGAGAGAAAAAGCGGGGTTAGAAACAGCTTGCAAAAACATATACAAAGTTTTCAGCAAGATTGTATGGCAGCAGAAGCAAAAAGAACAAAAAATTGATTGAAGCCGCTAAAGTGTTGATTGACCATGACAACTGAGATGATGTTCACCTACCAAACACGCCTTGTGCTGAATGACGAACAAGACAACATCTTGCAACAATACGCGGATTTGCTCAGCCAAGTAGAACGTTCGTTGTACGCAGAAGTTGCTCAGGGAAAAGCGTCTGCTTCCTGCAAAAATCGGTTTCTGACAAGATTTAATATCACAGCACGACAATTTAATGCCTGTCGAGTGAGTTTGGACAGCAAAGTGGAAGGATGTCGAGTTGGACAAGATCGTGCCATTGAGAGTCTTAATCAACAAATCGCTTTGTTAGACCGAAGGATTCAACTTTTGGAAAAGAAGCCCTCAAAGCAATTTATTCTGCATCAAAAGAGACGGCGCCGAGCGATTTTGTTCCAACGTCGTGATTCCATTGAGGAGAGATCGCAAGCAAAAACGCGTCAGGCTCTGCTTTGGAAGTAAAAAGCTATTTAACACTCAATTTTATCTTGAGAAAAATGGGTTTTCCTCTCATTTGGAATGGAAAAAGGTATGGCAAGAAAGCCGAAATAGCGAGTTTTTTGGCTTGGGATCTAAGGATGAATCTTCAGGCAATCAGACATGTGTGGCTACCTTACAGAGCAATGAAACGTTGTGTTTGCGCTTGCGCCTTCCCAAAGCCTTGGAGGACAAGCATGGGAAATACCTCTACATCCAGACGTTATGTTCGCTTACGGCCAACAACAAGTCTTAGCTGCAATGAATAATCCCAAGGGACAGGCGATATCCTATCGCTTTAAAAAAGATGCAAAGAGCTGGAGAGTGTTCACTTCGACAGCCCTTCCAAAGGCTGACTGTATTTCACAAGAGGGACTTGGAGTCATTGGAATCGATCTTAACGCCGATCATATCGCCTATATGGAAACAGATCGCTTTGGCAAGCCGATAAAATCAAGAATACTTTCTTGGGTTCTTATGGAAAGAGAAAAGAACAGCTTAAAGCGATCACAGGAGATCTCTGCAAGAAGATAATCGATCAAGCAAAAGCCACAAAGAAGCCACTTGTCATTGAAAACTTAGATTTTCGAAAGAAAAAGCTCACTTTACAAGACAGTGGAAATAAGAAATTTTCACGACTGTTATCCGGTTTTGCTTACGGGCTCTTCTTCGCATGTCTCATCGCACGCGCCTTCAAAGAAGGGATTGAGATCTACCGAGTCAATCCGGCATTTACCTCAACCATCGGGCGTATCAATTATGCGAAACGCTATGGCCTAAGTATCCATCTTGCAGCAGCTCTTTGCATAGCAAGACGTTACCAAAAATTTTCTGAAGCACCTTGCTCTTCCCATGGACAAATTCCCGATGGGAAAGGAGGCCATGTCGCTTTTGTTCTACCCGTGAGGAATCGAATAAAACACGTATGGCATTTCTGGGGTAGTGTGAAGAAGAAATTAACAACAGTGCTTGTAGCACACTTTCAGGCGATCCATCGATCCTCGAGTCCGCCTATTCCGGCTCTTGCGACAGCGAATAGCTCCTGACTGTTATTGGTGAGATTCCAATATGTGAATCGTTAGCAAAACTGCTTGGCTAGCGTTTTATCATTCAGCTCAGTAAAGAGTAGATATGTATAGATTTTAAGTAGCGGTTTGCACTACTCCCCCCGCGCTTTAGCTATGAAAAGCTGATAAGCCATTTGCTGAATCAAATCACGCGCTGAAATCGATTGGCATAAGGGATAACCCTGCCCTGCCAAAAGAAACATGAGATCCATGCGCCCTTTTTGTGCGGCCAATGCTCGCAGTTTTGCCGTAAGAAAATGCTGTACAGGATAAGGGAGTACAGCTTTCTTGCCTAGTTCCGCCACGAATCGGTTTTCTATTAGCCGTGCCAATTTTCCAGTGAAAGCCTTAGATAATTTTGTTGGAGCATTTTCTTCAAGTAAAGCTTTTTTATAGGCCTGGTTTGCTCCGCTTTCGATAGTCGTGACAAATGCCGTTCCCAATTGCGCATACTTTGCTCCCATCACAAGAGCCGCTGCGATCCCATAGCCATCCATAATTCCCCCCGCAGCGATTAAAGGCAATTTAACAACCCGCTTTGTTAATGAAAGTAGCACGGATAAGCTATAGCAAGGATCTGGATTTGAAAAGCATCCTCGATGCCCTCCGGCTTCATAGCCCTGACAAACAATTCCATCACATCCCACTCGTTCCAATAAAATGGCTTCGCGTGGGTTAGTGGCTGTTCCAAACACTAATATTCCCTGCTTTCTAAAACGTTGAATGATGTCTTCTGAAGGGATCCCAAATGTAAAACTAAAAACAGAAATCTTTTCCTCTAATAAAACTTCGACTTGCTCTTCAAAGGCTGGAAGCTTTAGCTCTGTGGGAACTTCTAATGGTTCATCTGTAAGCTCTTTCCAAAAGGGTTTAATGAATTCGAGAGCTGCTAGTAGGTCAGGGAGGAGAATGTCTTTTTCCAAAACAAAAAGATTCACTCCAAAAGGATGCTTCGTCAACACTTTCGTTTCCCGAACAACCTTTTGAAGCTCCTCTGGTGTCATATATCCTCCACCTAAAGAGCCTAAAGCGCCTGTATTTGATACCGCAGCAGCTAGCTGAGGAGTCGCTACACCTCCCATGGGAGCTTGAATCAAAGGAAGTTTAAGGGCTAATCTTTCATCCATCTTGTTTAATCCATTCAAAAAGTCTAGGTTTGAAGTGTAATTCTTTTTTAGCTTTTGCATTTGATGCCGCCCGCAATTTTGTTGCGTAATAAACAGAGTCAGCCCCTCTTAGCTTAAATCCTTCCTTTTCTGAAATGAAAGGAGGAGCGGCCGCTTTTAAATACTTTGCGAAAGCAGGTAGCCATTCACGCATAGGTGACGGGTGATCATTTACAACATTATAAACTCCTGGCACACTTTTAATAGCAGACACAATAGCATGAGCAGCATCTTCAATATGTACAAAATTCCACACCCCCTCTCCCGCCCCAATAATGGGGAACTGCTGCTTCCGAATTTGCTCTGCAACATCACCTTCTGGATTAAACCATGTCCCAAGTCCATAAAAAAAACCAAATCGCAATGCGACTCCTTCTAAGGAACTTGCTTTAAAGAGACGTTTTTCAATTTCTTCATATAACCGTACGCCCGCAGCAATTCCAGGTGATGCTTGAAAAGCCATCGATGTATTTTCATCGGCCATTCCCTCGCCAGGCTCATACCAAAATCCGCTTGATTGCGCTATATAACGCTTCACACCCTGTTGCACAGCAGCCGTCAAGAGATTAGCCCCACCTTCCATTCGAATCTGTGCGTCTAATAGAGCTGCTTGACGCATGGATTCCGGTGTATATTCTTTAGGTAAACGTGTTAACATATCGATCACAATCGTTGGTTTAACATCACTCAAAACCGCAGCTACCGCCTCTGTATTTAAAACATCCAAAATCACAGGCTTTGCTCCCTCTTTGGCTAACTTAGCAGAACGCTCTTTCGACAAAGTTATTCCATAAACTTCATAGCCTTCTTTTAAAAGTTCTTTAGCTAAAGGTTGTCCAATCGCCCCTGTAGCACCAGCAATCAAAATCTTCATGAAAAACCTCTTTCTAAAAATAACTTACATTTCTTATGAATGATCTTTTCAGATTATAAAGAAAAATACAACTTTTGGAGAAATGATGAGCTATAAAATTCGAAAAAGTCATGAGCGTAAATTTTTCGATCATGGTTGGTTAAAAACATTCCATACGTTTTCATTTGCACACTATTACGACCCAAATTTTATGGGATTTAGAAGCCTACGTGTGATCAATGAAGATCGGGTTGCTCCAGGCAACGGATTTCCCATGCACCATCATGAAAATATGGAAATTATTAGCATTGTGCTAGAAGGAAGTCTTGCTCATCGAGATAGCATGGGAACAGAATCTGTCATTCATGCCAATGATATTCAACAAATGAGTGCAGGCACTGGAGTTAATCATAGCGAATACAATCCTTCAAGCACTGAACCTGTGCATTTTTTACAAATTTGGATTTTGCCAAATCAGGAAAACATTCAGCCTCGTTACCAACAAATGCCACTGCCCACCAGTCTAAATGAATGGATATTAATTGCCTCTGAAAACGGACAACAAAATTCCATTAAAATTCAACAAGATGTGATGCTTTATACCGCCTCACTCGAAATTGGAAAATCCTTTGAAAAAAATATTCCTGATCATCGTTATGGTTGGATACAAGTCATTGAAGGTGAATTATCTTTAAATGCAGATACCATTCAATCAGGCGATGGCGTTGCCATTAATCCCGATACAAACTTAATATTAAAAGCAATAAAACCATCACGCATTTTATTTTTTGATATGAATTAAATTGATTAATTAATTTCTTTAAACTAAATTAAAATGATAAGGGATCTTATTTGAAAATAATTGAGTATTATGAAGCATTTAAATAAATAGCTCTATTTATGAGGTGTTTTATGACTAGCAAATATTTTTTTAGTCTAGATTCGATTAAGCCTCAAATCAATAATTCTGGTGGAAGTCTAATACATGTCACTTCAAATGAAACCCCCGGCTTTGTCAACATTTCGTTTGCCAGCCTAAAGTTAAATCCAAGAGGGTCCACAGAACCTATCTGGCATACAAATGCGAATAAAATCGGCTATTGCACAGAAGGTGAAGTTTTGGTGCAAATGCGCACCCCTGATCAAGCGGAAGAATTTACAGTGCAAGCAGGGGAAATCTTCTTTATTCCTCAAGGATACATACACCGTGTAGAAAACATCAGTCAAAAAAATAGTGTCATTCAATTCGCATTAAATCATACACATCCAGAAACAATGCGTATTTCGAAAGCGATCGGATCTCTTGCAGATAGCGTCTTTAACTCTACATTTAATACCTCGTCTAATTTTGTTGATGGTCTTAAAAAAACACAAAATAATGAACTGATTAAAGTACTTTCTCAGTCATCTCATCCACAAACAAATGGAAAGAATGAGTATAAATTTGACATCAAAGATAGCAATAAACCGATATTAACCAAGGGTGGCTATCTTCAAATTGGAACAAAATCTACTCTGCCCAAACTAGAAGGATTGGGCATTTTGGGATTTGGATTGAATCCAAAAGGAATTGTCGAACCTCACTGGCATACAAATGCGGGTGAGCTTGTTTTTATTGTGAAGGGGAAAACTCGTATTACAGTACTTTCACCTGATGGACAATTAAATGTCATGGAGGTGAATGGCGGACAAGGCGCTTTTGCTCCGGCATCCCATTTTCATAATATCGAAAATGTCGGTTCAGAAAATGTGGAAGTGATTGCCTTCTTTAGCCATGCAACTCCAGACTATATTGGAATTGGTGAAGTGATCGGTTCCTACTCAAACGAAGTTCTAGGATCTATTTTCAATGTGTCCCCAAGCTATTTCGATGCATTCAAAAAAGAAGAAGAACCTCTCGTGATTGTGCCTATCTAATTGTAGCAATCTGCAGGCGGGTTATCTCCCGCCCCTCCATTTAATTTGGCCATTCTTATCTCTTTAAGGACTGATTCGGGCCACATTTACTCGTCTTTTATGGTTACTCTTTTACAAAACATCGTCTTGGTCTATATAGACTGAAAAATACCCATTTTGTAGGAGCAGTGAATGACTAAAAAACTTGAAGGAAAAATTGCAGTAATTACTGGTGGAAATAGTGGACTTGGTTTTGCCACAGCGCAATTGTTTGTTGAAGAAGGGGCTTATGTCTATATTACAGGACGTAGACAAAAAGAATTGGATGCAGCCGTTGAACGCATTGGTTACAACGTTAAAGGAATACAGGGCGACGTCTCCAATCTAGAGGATCTTGACCGGTTATACGCCACTGTCAAGGAAGAAAGTGGTCACATCGATATCCTTTTTGCGAATGCCGGGACAGGAGAATTCGCTTCCTTAGAAAACATAACCGAACAACATTACGATAAAATTTTTGACACAAATGTAAAGGGATTACTTTTTAGTGTGCAAAAATCGCTCTTCCTAATGCGTGAAGGCGGTTCAATTATCTTAAATGCTTCTATGGTAAGCTCAAAAGGGATCGAGGCTTTTAGCGTCTATTGCGCAAGTAAAGCAGCCATACGCTCATTTGCACGTTGCTGGATCCTTGACCTAAAGAAACGAAAAATTCGGGTAAACGTGATAAGCCCAGGCACGGTCCCCACTGAAGGCTATAGCAATGCCTTAAAATTAACCGCACAGCAAATTAGCCAATATGAATCTCAAACAGCCGTAGTGACGCCTTTGGGGCGAGTAGGCAAACCAGAAGAGGTCGCAAAGCCTGTTTTATTTCTTGCAACCGATGACAGCAGCTACATTACAGGCATTGAACTATTTGTAGATGGTGGTTTTGCACAAATTTAAAAAATGATATGAACATAATAAAAAAACTCAAAGATAAAGTCGCTTTAATTACGTGGAGGTCGCGTGGCATTGGTGCAGTGATCACTAAAAGGTTGGCTGAAGAAGGTGCAAATATTGCCATTAGCCATTCTAATTCAAGCCGATCAGTATAAGTATTTTGGGAAACTCAATATCCTCGTCAACAATGCCGAGATATTTCTCCCTGAGACTCTCGGAAATTTTGAATTAGATCTTAAAGCTTTGGCACGTCAACAAATCATCCATGTCGATGGTGTTGTCACAGCTGTAGGACGACTGTCCATTCATGAAGGCTGGCTCTGTAGGGGTAAACCCAGGAAATGTTGACTAATGTGCCACAAGCGGCTTTGATTGGATATACAAGAGGATGGGCTCGAGATCTCGCTCCTAAAGAAATCACCGTTAACATTGTTCAACCGATCTCATTAAAACATAGATGAACCCCGACAATACTGATTTCGCAAGCATTAACGATGCCCATTCCTAGTCCAAAGCCTGGATAGACCCATTCAGCTAAAGCTATGTTTTCTCGTTCCGTTGAACCTTTCCCAGCGGCTTGTGCTAGCGTATGTTGAGGGGTAGAAGCTAAGAAAACTCCAGGGGCTAATTCTATCGGAAGTTGATGGAAGAGAGAGCTATCTATAAAGCATCTATCGTCAAAGGCAAACTGGTCACGGCTAGACTTCATTGAAACTCCTTGGTGCATTGTGTATTATCGTATTACAGTCACATTCTCATACATAGATTGACTCTATTCAAATAAGGAACTTGGAGCTGTTGATAAAAATGACTTTAGTGGGATTCCTTGATCTCCGACCAACAAAATTCTATCTGGATTAAATTGTTTTACAAAAGAATCTATTCCCGAGTTTTGGATAGACTCTTGATTACTCTTAACCTCTATGGCAATGAGCTTGTCCCCTAATTGAAGGACAAAATCGACCTCTTTATCTCCTTCTCTCCAATAGAAAAGTTCTATTTGTGTTCCTCGAATGCTATTAAGCAAGTGCGCCCCTACAGCCGATTCGACAAGCCTGCCTAAAAAGACTTTATCCGACATAGCTTCAAAAAAGTTTTTCCCAGATTGCGCGCTCATAAGAGCGTTATTGTAAACGGCAAATTTAGGGCTAGATCCTTTTCTTCTTACATTCTGATTCGCAAATTTCTGTAATCCAGTAAGAAGCCCAGCACCATTAAGTAAATCTAAATAGTGCGCCAAAGTAGTCGAATTACCAGCATCTTGCAATTCGCCAAGCATTTTATTATATGAAAGAATTTGCCCTGAGTAATGGCATCCCAACTGAAAAAGCCTTCTCAATAAAGCTGGCTTATTTACTTGGCTCATCAATAAAATATCGCGAGAAATCGTTGTTTCTATAATAGATTCGGTAATGTAGTTAGTCCAACGCTCTGGATTTTTTTCATCGGCAAGAGGAGCCGCTCCAGGATAGCCACCAAAATAAAGATAACGTTCTAAAGACCATCCAAAGATTTCATGCATTTCTTTAAAGGACCAATGGGTAATAGGGATAGTCTCAAATCTACCAGCAAGGCTTTCAGACAATCCTTTTTGCATTAGCCAAGGCGAAGAACCAAGAACCATTACAGACAGATCAATCCCAGAAGCAGTATCTTGATCCCAAAGAAGTTTGACCATATCTGACCAATGAGGAATCTTCTGAATTTCATCTACAATTAGGAGGGCTTTTCCTTCAGATTTTGCTAGTTCCCTGGCAACATCCCATTGCTGTCTTAACCAAGAGACATCTTGAAGTGTAGCAAGGTCGGCTGTGATATATCGGCTTGGTATTCTCAATCCGTCTGCCACTTGACGCGCTAACGTTGTTTTTCCAACCTGCCGAGGACCTATAAGAGACTGGATAAAGCGACGAGGCTCTTGAACCCTTTTCAATAGCAACTCAAAGGAAGGTCTTTTTTTCATCATGGATTTACTCAGCGCATTGATTAAATTTACTCAGTGTTTTGAGTAATTTTACTCAATGCATTGAGTAAAGTCAAGATCTACTGTATTACAGTATTACGATCTAAAATGGCTGAACTCATCTAACTCGATGTTAGATATATAATTCTGTTTATAGCTTGTGTAGTTTTCAAATTTCCCCACTTCCTTTCGAAACGTTACATTAACTGCCCCTGTCAAACCAAACCTGTTTTTAGCAACGATAATCTCTCCAATTCCAGGCTTGTCTATAGGATCATAATATTCTCGTCTCAACAAAAATAAAATTTGATCTGAGGCTTCTTCTATGACTCCAGTATCGCAAAAATCAGTCATCATTGGCCTATGACCAGGTCTTTCTTCAACCTTTCTAGAAAGCTGGGAAGCAACTACGATAGAAACGTTGTGCTGATTAGCAAAAAGCTTTAGCTCGTTTATCATTTTAGAGCTCTCTTGATATACATCTCCCGTACGTATGCCGCCTAAAACCTGAAAATAATCAATAAAAATTACAGAAACTTCTTGTTTTACAGCAGATTCAAGCGATTCAATCAATTCGCTAATTGAACATCGATCATCGGAAATAAGAACATGCGACTCTTTTTGCATTATATTTATAGCTAAAACAACCCACTGAAATTCTTCTGCTTTTAATCCAGTTTTAGCCTGAGATTTATCATTCAACGGAAGAATACACTTCTCAAGTGGCACTTCAGAAGTATTGGAAATCATCTTTCTTGCGATTTCATTTTCACTTTCACAAAAAGAGAAATATGCAAATGGAACATCATTTTCTATTAAATGGGAAGCCATTGTTACCATCAGAGCTGTTTTTACCCATTGATGGCCTGGCTCCAATTGTCAGTAGAGAGTGCGCACGCAGCCCTTCATTTAGCATTTTATCCAGCTCTTGCAAGCCTGTGCTGTATACTTTTTCACTCATAATCACCTCATGAAAATAACAGCCAAATTCTACCTAAAAATGGCTTAAATCTACAGGTAAATTGGAAAAATGAGAGAGCTTAAGAAAAGCCACTACAGTATTTCTGTAGTACTGTATGACAAAACAAAAAACGCCTAAGAAAAACCCTTATTTTATGTAGCAAAAACCTCCCATACTTGCTCTCATTATAAAAATAACGACACCAGTAGGAGATATGATCAAAAGTTGTGTATGAGGTGAAAAAAAGAGAGCGCATCCTTAAAATGTTTTTTACGACAAAAACTAAATGGGAGTGCGCTCAT
>NZ_BAWW01000056.1 GCF_000875975.1 Parachlamydia acanthamoebae
CATGGAGGTCATAGGCAAATACATCTAAGGTATAATCATTGTCTCCATGTCCAAAGAAGGTTTTGACGGATTCTTTCCGCCCTAATGAATCATAGGTGTAATAAACTGCCGCATCTTCTTTAATCACACCGGTTAATTGTCCCTGAGGGTTGTACTCATAGGTGGTTACATGCCCTTTTGCATCTATTTCTTTCAGAAGATGGAAAGCCGAGTATTCATAGGAATGCGTTCCTAAGGGTTCTCCT